>NZ_JAYRDE010000001.1:0-47432 GCF_041909575.1 Microbacterium sp.
TCGCCCTCGCGCAGGCCGGTCGCACCGACGGCGCCGACGACGGCGACGATCGACTTCTCGCGGGCGAGGATCGCGGTGTGCGAGGTCGGCCCGCCTTCGGTCGTGATGAGCGCGAGCACCTTGTCGAGGTCGAGGAGGGCGGTGTCGGCGGGCGCGAGGTCCTTCGCGACGAGCACGAACGGATGCCCCGGATCGGGCACGCCCGGAGCGGGCACACCGCGCAACCGCGCGATCACGCGCTGCGCGACGTCGTCGAGGTCGGCGGCGCGCTCGCCGAGGTAGCCGCCCAGGGCCGTGAGCCGGTCGCGGAACGACGCGAATGCGTCGAACACGGCGAACTCGCCGGTCTTGCCCTGCGCGATGCGCGCATTCACCTCGTCGGCCAGGCTCGGGTCCTCGGCCATCATGGCCTGGGCCTCGAGCACGTCCTGGGCGGCGCCGCCCGCCTGGGCTCCGCGCGCCTCGAGCTCGCGGGCCACGGCGGCCACGGCATCCTCCACCCGCGACTTCTCCTCGTCGGCGCCCAGCGTGCTCGGCCCGTCGCTCGGCGGCGGTGCCGGTTCGGACATCCGGGCGACCGACCCCTGGGCGACGCCCAGGCCGATTCCCACTCCACGCAACTCGGTCATCGGCTCACTCCGCGTCGTGGTCGGTCGTCAGGAGCTCGGCGAGCGTGTCGAGCGCCGCCTCCGCGCCGTCGCCGTCCGCCGTGAGCGTGACGTAGTCGCCCTGCTCCACGCCGAGGGCGATCACGCCGAGGATGCTCGCCGCGTTGACGGGAGCCCCCGAGTCCTTGGCGACGGTGATCGGGATGCCGGCATCCTTCGCCGCCTGCGCGAAGAGCTTCGCCGGGCGGGCGTGCAGTCCGTGGGCGGAGCCGATCCGGACGGTGCGGGAGATGGGTGGCATGGGGGTGACCTCTCTGTCGTCAGTCGCTGGTCTGGATCGTTGGGGCGGGGGCGGTCGACGCGGCGTCGGTGGTCGGCGCCGACCCGGCTGCCGGCGCGGCGCCTGCGGGAGCCCCGACCGCGTCGTGGACGAGGGCGAGAGTCCGGGTCCCGTCGGTGTCCGCGAAGACGTCGGCCGGCAGCAGCACCACCGTCGTGCCCCGGGCGGCGGCATCCCGCTCGATGCGCTCGAGGGCGTGAGCGAGGTGCGGCCCAACGAGCACGACGTCGGCGGCGTCGAGGTCGATCGGAAGGGACTGCTCGGTGCCGGCGAAAGCGATGTACGGGAGTCCCCGGTCGTGCGCGGCGTGGCGCACGCGCTGAGCGACGAAGGTGCTCGACGCACCCGCCCCGCAGACCACCAGGATCCTCATCGACCCGCCTCCATGTCGCCATTCTTGTGAAAACGCTGGGAGCCGACAACCAGTCCTTCTTCCGCGGGGGCGGAAACCGGCGCCGTCCGAATCGGGCGTATCGCCGCCCGCGTCGTGCCCGCGTGGTTGACTGGCACCACCCCCCGGGAGCCGGAAACGGCGTCCGCGAAGTGAAGGAGCCTCGTGACGAGAGCCCGACAGGACCGGCTGCTCGGCCTGCTCGTGCGCGATGGCGACTGGGCCACCGCGGCGACGCTCGCCGACGCGCTGGGGGTCACGCCGCGCAGCATCCGCTCGTATGTCACCGCCGCCAACGCGCGCGTCGCGCCGGGCGTGGCGATCGAGTCCGGGCCCCAGGGATATCGGGCGGGAGCCGATGCCTCGGCGGCGCTCCGCGCGGGAGGAACGGATGCCGGAACCCCGCGGGATCGGCTGCACACCCTCGTTCGGGCGCTGCTCGACGCGCCGGACGGCATCGACGTGTTCGAGTTCGCGGACCGTCTCCACGTGAGCGCCGCGACCCTCGACGCCGACCTCGCCCGCGTGCGCGGGCTCCTCGGCGGCACCGAGCTGACCCTGGAGCGCTCGGCGTCGACGGCGCGGCTGCGCGGCACCGAGATGGCCCAGCGACGCCTGCTCAGCCGACTGGCTCACGACGAGATGGATGCGGGCTCGTTCGACCTCGCCGCGCTGCGCCGCACCCTCGGCGAGGACTCGGTCGGTGCGGCCGCTTTCGGGCCGTTCAAGGCCGATCTCGTCTCCGAGCTCGGCGCGATGGGGTACTTCGTCAACGAGATCGGCATCGCCGACGTCGTCATGCACATCGCGATCGCCGCCGACCGGGTCGCCCAGGACCGCGGGCTCGAGAGCGCCGCCCCGGATCTGCGCCCGGCGCTGCAGGAGATCGCCGCGGTGCTCGACCGTCTCGCGCGCCGCGACCTCGGGGTCGAGCTGGGCGCCGGCGACCTGCAGCACCTCGCGACGCTCGTGCTCACGCGCGTCGTCGCTCCCGGCGACGAGGCGCCGGCCGACCAGGCCCGCGCGCGCCTGGATCCCGGGATCGAGGCGGCCGTGCGTGACGTGGTCGGCACGGCGGCGGCGGAGTTCCTGGTCGACATCGCCCATGAGGACTTCGTCCTGCGCCTGGCCCTGCACGTGCAGAACCTGCAGCATCGCGCGCGGGAGCAGGCCTGGTCGAGGAACCCGCTGACCCGATCGCTCAAGTCGACGTACCCGATGATCTTCGAGGTCGCCGTGTTCATCGCGAGTAGACTCCAGGAGCGCCTCGGCATCCCGCTGCCCGACGACGAGATCGCCTACATCGCCATGCACGTCGGCGGGCGACTCGAGCGCAGCCGCCGAGCCGACCAGCTGCTGACCGCGACGATCGTGTGCCCCGGCTACTACGACCTGCACGAGCTGCTGCGCTCCAGCGTCGCCCGGTCGCTCGGCCAGGCGATCGAGGTCGTCGGCGTCGAGACGCGGGTCGACCCCGACTGGGCCTCGATCGACACCGACCTGGTGCTCACGACGATCGATCCGGCCGTGCCCGCCGACCGGATCGTGAAGATCCAGCCCTTCCTCACCGACGCCGACATCGAGCGCGTGCAGGCCGCCGCCGGGCGCATCCGCCGCAGCCGGCGTCTCGCGCGGCTGCGGCTCGAGCTCGAACGGTACTTCGCTCCCGCGGCATTCGTGCGGGGGCTGGATGCCTCGGCCGCCGAGGAGGGAGTGATCCGCACGCTCGGCGGCACCCTGATCGCGCAAGGCGTGATCGACGAGGACTACGTGACCCGTGCGATCGAGCGCGAGCGGCTGTCGTCGACCGCCTTCACCGACGCGCTCGCGGTGCCGCACGCCATCGGCATGACCGCCACGCGGACCTCGATCGCGATCGGCATCGCGGACCCGTCGATCCCGTGGGGCGACGGTCGGGTTCAGGTGGTCGCCCTCGTCGCGTTCTCCGAGACCGACCGCGAGGCCTTCCAGACCGTGTTCGAGCAGTTCGTCGAGGTCTTCTCCGAGCGCGACAGCGTGCAGCGGATCGTCCGCCGCGCCACCGACTTCGGCGGCTTCCTCGACGAGCTCGTCGCCGTCATCGACGGCTGAGCCGCGGCATCCGTCCCTTCCGTCCTTTCTTTTCGGGTTTGGGGCGTTTGCCGTCCGTTGGGGCGCACATCGCGCGCCCCAACGGACGCATCGCGCCCCGAAAGGTCAGGCTCAGCGGGGAGGGAGGATGCCGAACGCGGCGAGCCGCGCGCCGAGCGAAGCGGGCGTCGACACATGGGACCATCCCCAGCGCGCGAGCCGCCGCTGCGTCCGCCCTCGAATCCAGTCCTCGCGCCGCTTCTCGCGGTCGAACACCTCGGCCGGGGTCCGCCCGTCCGTCATCCGGTCGTCGACGTACTTGATCGATCCGTCGAACTCGCCGAAGGCCGCTGCCTCGTCGAGCGCGAAGTCGACGAAGTAGTCGCGACCGCCGGGACCAGCGACCCTGCTCTGCAACCCGATCTCCCGAAACCCCAACTGGTGGAGTCGGATCCGGCTGATGCTCTCGCCCGGAAGCTGCGCGCGCCCGTCCGCGAATTCCAGCGCCCGAGTCGCTCGCGCCCTTCCGTGTGCCGATCGAACGGCGATCGCGAGGGCCTGCTCACGGAACGACGCGGCGCCTTCGGTGTCGTACCGCGCGTTCCCCGACGCGAATCGCGAGCGCAGCGCGCCGTCGGCGATCGTCACGGCACGTTCGAAGGTCATCGTCCGCACGACATCGGATACGGTGCGCGCGAGGCTCGTGACGACGAGCCCCTGGCGTTCCTCGACATCCGGATCCGGCTCGCCGCGATGACGGACCACGCCCGATGCCGCGCCAGGGCGCCCGGGCGCGGCGATGACGTGAACGCTCGTCGGATGCGGCCGGAAGAGCGGCAGACCATGCAGCGCCGCCGCCGTCTCATGGGAGAACACGGGCGGCGCGGCGGACACCGCATGGAGCGCCCGCGCTCGCGCGACGATCCGTCGTTCCGGGGTCGCGCTTCGCCACGCCTCCCCGGGGACGAACACCCCCGGCCGGATCCGCACGAGTTCTCCCGACGCGACATCGGCGCGCACCCGCCGGGGCGACGCGCCCTCCGCGATGAGCTCGTCGTAACGGTGCGGGGTGAGGTCGGCGGTCATCCCCCCGAGGATGGTCCACGGTGGTCTTCCCGGACGGCCCGGCCGCGGCATCCGTGGAACCTCTGGCATCTCCCGTCGCTGTGGACGAGCCGTCCCGGCCCTGGCAGGGCCGCGTTCGGGGCGTTCACCGTCCGTTGGGGCGCATATCGCCCGCCCCAACGGACGGGAAGCGCCCCAAAACCCGACAAGAGCGGGACGGATGCCGCAACCCGGTCAGCCGCGGCGGAAGCGCTCCTCGAGGCCGAGGCGCACGGCAGGCCATTCGGTGGGGAGGATGGAGAACACGACCGTGTCGCGGAGCGAGCCGTCCGGGCCGAGGCGGTGGTTGCGGAGCACGCCGTCCTGCTTTGCTCCCAGGCGGGCGATCGCGGCCCGCGACTGCCGGTTGTGCCAGTGCGTGCGGAACTCGACCGCGATCGCGTCGCACGCCTCGAACGCGTGGGTGAGCAGGAGGAGCTTGGCGGCCGTGTTCACCGCCGTCCGCTGCGCCTCGAGGCCGAGCCACGTGTGGCCGATCTCGACGTGGCGGTTGGGCTGGTCGATGTTGCAGAACGTCGTCTCGCCGACCACGCGGCCGGTGTCGAGCCGGCGCACCGCCCACGCGTTCATGTGGCCCTCGGACTGCCACGCGAGCCGCTGGGCGACGTCGGCGGCGGCATCCGCCGGCAACGGCACCGACGTGTACCAGGCATGCTCGAGCCCCGCGGCGGCGAGCGCGAGGTCCTCAGCGTGATCAGGACGCAACGGCTCGAGCCGGACGTGGGCGTTCTCGAGGGTCACGGGCTGCGCGAGGAGCATCCTCCGAGCCTAGAGCCCGCCCGCGCCCGGCGAGCCTGGAGCCCGCGCCCCTCGGGCCCCTGGCTACGCGCCGTCCTCGTGCATCGCCTTCTCGACCACGGCGGCGCGCGCGACCGGGTCGGCCGCCTGCGACGCCTGCCGCGCGGCGGCGATCGCCCGCTGCCCGGCGGGCAGCCAGACGGCCAGTCCGATCACGACGAAGGTGAGGATGCCCGCCGCGATCAGCAGCAGCTCGATCGGCACGACGTCGGCGAGCGGGCCGAAGACCACCATGCCGAACGGCATCGCGACGGCCATGACGATGCCGACGAAGCCGAAGACGCGTCCCTGCCGCTCGGGCTCGACGGTCTCCTGCAGGAGGGTCATCGACGGCGTCGAGAAGAACGGCACGGCGAGCCCGACCAAGAACATGAAGCCGAAGAACATCCAGATGCTCGTCGACAGCCCCAGGCCGATCGACAGTGCGCCGAAGACTAGGGACGACACGACGATCAGTCCTATCCGGCTGCGCTTCGCGAACAGCGACGCCACGAGGATGCCGCCCAGCATCATCCCGACGCTGAACGCGATCTCGAGCACGGCGAGGTTGACGACGTCCTGCGCCTCGCCCGCGGGGAACGAGCGCACGAGCATGAGCGGGGTGAGGTTGGACGGCGCGACCGTGAGCACGAAGATGATGGCGAACACGATCAGGAGCCACCGCACGAACGCGTGGTGCACGATGTAGCGAACCCCGTCGACGAGATCGGCGAAGTACCCGGTCTCGACGTCGGATGCCCGGCGCACCGCACGCACCGGGATGAAGGCCAGGATGCCGATGCCGAGGATCGCCGTCACCACGTCGATGAAGAAGATCGGGACGAGCGACGCGGCGGTGCCGCCGGACGCCGCGGCCGACCAGGCGTAGATCGCACCGGCGGCGGCCGGCGCGAGCAGTGCCATCGCGGACTGGATCGACCCGTTGACGCCGTTCACCCGGATGAGGTTGCGGGTCGGCACGATCTGCGGGATCAGGGCGGAGACGGCGGGCATCTGGATGCCGGCACCCGCCGATCGGATCGCCATCACCGCGAACAGCAGCCAGACGGCGTCGAACCCCGTCATCATGATGAGCGCGAGCGCCAGCGTCGACAGTGCGATCGCGGCGTCGGCCCCGATGATCAGGTACTTGCGGTTGTGGCGGTCGGCCCACACCCCGCCGAAGATCGACACGACGGCCTGCGGCAGGAAGCCGAACAGCGCGGCGAGCATCATGTAGACACCGGAGCGGTACTCGATCGTGAGATACCAGAACACGGCGTACTGCACGAGCATCGAGCCGAACAGGCTGACCGTCTGCCCGCTCAGGAACAGGATCGTGTTGCGCAGCCAGTGCGCCGGATCGGCCGGGGGAGCGGATGCCTCGTCCTGCGGATCTGCTCGGTCTTCTGGCCCCACGCCCGTCATCGTCCGCTCCTCATCGTGCCGAAAGTCCCCCGCGACATCGCGGCCCACGAGGGTCTCACGATACAACGCGAGGGTGACGCTAGCACGCGCCTCCGACACTGCCGCGGGCGGATCAGCCGATCTCGTCGAGCAGCTCCTGCGCCCCCGCCGACAGCCTCGAAATGCGCTCGCGGGCGTCATCCGACGAGTCGCCGCGCACGTCGAGGTAGAGCTTGAGCTTGGGCTCGGTGCCGCTCGGACGCACGATCACGCGGGAGCCGTCGACCAGCCAGATCCGCAGCACGTCTCCCGGCGGCAGGTCGTCGACGCCCTGCAGCAGGTCGTCGACGCGCTCGACCGCGACATCGCCGATGGCGGACGGATGCTGCGCCCGCAGGGCCGCCATGATCCGCGCGATCGCCGACACGTCGTCCACGCGCACCGAGATCTGGTCGCTGGCGAACGCGCCGAACGTCTCGTCGAACTCGGCCAGCAGGTCGGCGACGGTCGCACCGCGGCCTCGGGCTTCCGACACCATGCCGAGCATGGCCACAGCGGCGGAGATCCCGTCCTTGTCCCGGACGGTCTCCGGGTTGACGAGGTAGCCGAGGGCCTCCTCGAAGCCGAAGACGATGCCGGGAGCCCGTGAGATCCACTTGAACCCGGTGAGCGTCGCGTGGAAGTCGAGGCCGAAGTGCTCGGCGACCGTCCGCAGCCCGGGCGACGACACGAGCGAGCAGGCGAGAGACGCACCCTCGGTGCGGCCGGCCTCGGCGGTGCGGCGCGCCGCGCGCCAGCCGAGCAGCAACCCGATCTGGTTGCCGGTCAGACGGCGCCAGCCGCCCTCGGCGGCTTCGTCGGGGATTGCGACCGCGAGCCGGTCGGCGTCGGGGTCGTTCGCGATGATCAGCTCGGCACCGGTCTCGCGAGCCTGGGCGAACGCGAGGTCCATCGCCCCGGGCTCCTCCGGGTTGGGGAACGCCACGGTCGGGAACGCGCCGTCGGGGTCGAGCTGCTCCGTGACGGGAACGGGGGCCGGGTATCCGGCCGCCTCGAGGATGCGCGAGAACGTCTCCCACCCGACGCCGTGCATCGCGGTGTACACCCACCGGAGACCCTCCGCGCCCGCCGGCGCCGGCGCGACGGCGGCGGTCGCGGCGATGTACTCGTCGACGATCGACTCGCCCGCGACCTCGTAGCCGAGCGAACGGGGGAGCGCCGCGACGTCGCCGGCTGCGGCGATGCGCTCGATGTGCGCGGCGATCTCGGCGTCGGCGGGCGACACGATCTGCGATCCGTCGTCCGCGCCGCCGAGGTACACCTTGTAGCCGTTGTCGTTCGGCGGGTTGTGGCTGGCCGTCACCATCACGCCTGCTGCGGCGCCGAGGCGGCGCACCGCGAAGGCGAGCACGGGCGTCGGCAGCAGGCGGGGGAGCAGGACCGCCCGCAGCCCCGCGCCGGCGAACAGCTGGGCGGAGTCCTGCGCGAAGGTGCGCGAGTTGCGCCGCCCGTCGTAGCCCACGACCACCGTGGGGGGCGCAGCATCCGCCCCTTCGCCGGCCTTCTCGAGCACGTACGCCGCCAGCCCTGCCGCGGCCTGCGCGACGAGCACGCGGTTCATGCGGTTGCTGCCGGCGCCGAGCTCGCCCCGCAGCCCCGCGGTGCCGAACGCCAGCCTGGCGGCGAATCGGTCGGCGAGGTCGGCGGATGCCGCGGCGTCGCCGGCCTCCGCCGCCTCGATCAGCGTCTGCAGCTCCGCGCGCGTCTCGGAGTCGGGATCCTGCGCGAGCCAGGCGCGTGCACGGTCGAGGACGGATGCCTCGCCCCCGCCGCCGCTCACAGTGCGCCGATCACGCGGGCCAGCAGCGACGAGATCACCGGCTCGGCCTCGCGGCCGGCGTCGATGACCTCCTGGTGGCTGAGCGGGGTGGTCTGGATGCCGGCGGCCATGTTGGTGATGAGCGAGAAGCCCAGGATCTCCATGCCGGCCTGACGGGCGGCGATCGCCTCGAGTGCCGTCGACATGCCCACGATGTGGCCGCCGAAGGACTTCGCCATCTGCACCTCGGCCGGCGTCTCGTACTGCGGTCCGCGGAACTGGCAGTAGACGCCCTCATCGAGCGAGGGATCGATCGTGCGGGCGAGGTCGCGCAGGCGCATCGCGTACAGGTCGGTGAGGTCGATGAACGTCGCGCCCTCGAGGGGCGAGTCCGAGGTGAGGTTGATGTGGTCGCTGATGAGCACCGGAGTGCCGGGCTTCCACGTGTGCTTGATGCCGCCCGCGCCGTTGGTGAGCACCATGACGCGCGCGCCCGTCGCCGCCGCGGTGCGCACGCTGTGCACGACCCGCCGCACGCCGTGACCCTCGTAGTAGTGCGTGCGGGCGCCGATGACGAGGACCCGACGGCCCTTCGGCGTCAGCACGCTGCGCAGCGTGCCGACATGCCCCTCGAGAGCGGGCTTGGAGAAGCCGGTGACCTCGGTCGCGGGGAACGTCGCGGTGGTCTCGCCGATGAGCTCCGCCGCCTTCCCCCAGCCGCTGCCGAGGGTGAGCGCGATGTCGTGCCGCTCGACGCCGGTGAGGCGGGCGATGTCGTCCGCGGCCGCGGACGCGACCTCGAACGGATCGGTCGCGGGGTCATCGAGGGGGTTGCCGGTGGTGTCTGACATGCCCCCACTCTAGGAACGGGCGAGGGCCAGGGCCAGCGCGCGCCACGGCGGTGTCGTCGCGAAGGCGCCGGGCGGGAGAGAATGGAGCACATGTCCGTGAGCTTCGAGCGCACCCAGAGCGTCGCCGTCATCGGCGGCGGACCCGGCGGCTACGAGGCGGCCCTGGCCGCCGCCCAGCTCGGAGCCGAGGTGACGGTGGTCGAACGGGCCGGCATCGGCGGCTCGGCGGTGATCACCGACGTCGTGCCGTCGAAGACCCTCATCGCCACCGCCGACGCAGCCGTCGCGATCGCCGGTGCGAGCGACCTCGGCGTTCAGCTGTTCGCGAAGGGCAGCGACGGCAAGCCGCTCAAGCCCGAGATCGCGATCAACCTCGCGGCGGTGAACAAGCGGCTGCTCGCACTTGCGCGTCAGCAGTCCGACGACATGCGGGCCTCCCTCGCCGAGGCCGGCGTGCGCATCATCTCCGGCCACGGCCGCATCGACGGCGAGAACGCCGTCGTGGTGTCGACGGGTCCGGGCGGAACGGACTTCGACCGCGTCGAGGCCGATACCCTGCTCGTCTCGACCGGCTCGTCGCCGCGCGAGCTGCCGACGGCCAAGCCCGACGGGCAGCGCATCCTGACGTGGACCCAGCTCTACGACATGAAGGCCATCCCCGAGCACCTCATCGTGGTCGGCTCGGGCGTCACCGGCGCGGAGTTCGCCGGCGCCTACATGAACCTGGGCGCGAAGGTCACGCTGATCTCGAGCCGCGACCAGGTGCTCCCCGGCGAGGACTCGGACGCCGCCGCCGTGCTCGAGAAGGTCTTCAAGCGCGGCGGGATGACCCTGCTGTCGAAGTCGCGCGCCGACAAGGTCGAGAACCTGGGCGACCGCGTGGTCGCCACCCTCAGCGACGGCCGCACCGTCGAGGGGAGCCACTGCCTCGTCGCCGTCGGCTCGATCCCGAACACCGCCGGCATCGGCCTCGAGCAGGCCGGCGTGCAGATGACCGAGTCCGGCCACATCCAGGTCAACCGCGTGGCGCGCACCTCGGTGCCCAACATCTACGCCGCGGGCGACTGCACCACGTTCGTGCCGCTGGCCTCGGTCGCCTCGATGCAGGGCCGCACGGCCATCTTCCACGCGCTCGGAGACGTCGTGATCCCGCTGGAGCGCCGCCGCATCACGTCCAACATCTTCACGGCGCCCGAGATCGCCACGATCGGCTGGCAGCAGAAGGACATCGACGAGGGCCTCATCGACGGCGTCGTCCACAAGCTGCCGCTCGCCGCCAACCCGCGCGCGAAGATGATGGGCATCAAGGACGGCTTCGTGAAGCTCATCGCCCGTCACGGAAGCGGCACCGTCATCGGCGGCGTCATCGTCGGGCCCCGGGCATCCGAGCTGATCTACCCGATCGCGATGGCCGTCGAGCGCCGCCTGTCGGTCGACCAGGTCTCGCGCGTGTTCGCGGTGTACCCCTCGCTGTCGGGCAGCATCACCGACGCCGCCCGCGCGATGCACGTCGTCGACCACCAGGTCTACGGCGGCTGACCCGGCGGAACGTCGGACGTCAGAGCGACGGATGCCGCGGCATCCACTCTCCGTCCCTGCAGGTGAATCCTCCCGCACGCGCGTCGACGAGGTCAGGCGATTCGACGAGATCAGGCGCGTTCGCGCCAGAACTGCCTGATCCGGTCGAATCGCCTGATCCGGTCGACGCCCGAACGGCCCGGACAGGCGTCAGGAGATCGTGAGCAGCTGGTGCCCGGCCGACACGGTCGAGCCGGCTTCGGCGTTGATGGCGCCGATGACGCCGTCCTTGTGGGCCTGGATCGGCTGCTCCATCTTCATCGCCTCGAGGACTACCACGAGGTCGCCCTTGACGACCTGCTGGCCGTCCTCGACGGCGACCTTGACGATGGTCGCCTGCATCGGCGCCTTGACGGCGTCGCCGGATGCGCCGGCCACCACGGTCGGGGCGTGCGCGCGTCGGGCCGGGGGCCCGGCGGCGGGACGTCCCGCAACCCCCGGCGCGGCCACGACGCGGTCGGGCAGGCTCACCTCGAGGCGCTTGCCGGCGACCTCCACGACGACGGTGTGGCGGTTCTCGCTCGGCTTGGGCGCCTCGAGCTCGCCGTCCCACGGTGCGATGTCGTTCACGAACTCCGTCTCGATCCACCGCGTGTAGACGCCGAACCGGCCGTCCTCGGCCGTGAAGGCGGGATCGCGGACGACCTTGCGGTGGAACGGGAGCACGGTCGGCATGCCGGAGACCTCGAACTCGTCGAGGGCGCGGCGCGAGCGCTCGAGCGCCTCGGCGCGGTCGCGCCCGGTCACGATGATCTTGGCGAGCAGCGAGTCGAACGCGCCCGAGACGCTGTCGCCCGCCGTGACGCCGGAGTCGAGGCGGATGCCGGGACCCCCGAACGTCTTGAAGACGTGGATCGGGCCCGGCTGGGGAAGGAAGCCGCGACCGGCGTCCTCGCCGTTGATGCGGAACTCGATGGAGTGGCCGTCGGCCACCGGGTCGTCATAGCCGAGCTCCTCGCCCTCGGCGAGGCGGAACTGCTCCCGCACCAGGTCGACGCCGGTGATCTCCTCGGACACCGGGTGCTCGACCTGGAGGCGCGTGTTGACCTCGAGGAACGAGATCGTGCCGTCAGCGCCGATGAGGAACTCGCACGTGCCGGCGCCGACGTAGCCGACCTCCTTCAGGATGGCCTTCGACGCGTCGTAGAGCGTCTTGTTCTGCGCGTCCGTGAGGAAAGGCGCCGGCGCCTCCTCGACGAGCTTCTGGTGACGGCGCTGCAGCGAGCAGTCGCGCGTCGAGATGACGACGACGTTGCCCGCGGCATCCGCGAGGCACTGCGTCTCGACGTGACGCGGCTTGTCGAGGTACTTCTCGACGAAACACTCGCCGCGGCCGAAGGCGGTGATCGCCTCGCGGGTGGCCGACTCGAAGAGCTCGGGGATCTCGTCGATCGTGCGGGCGACCTTCAGGCCGCGACCGCCGCCGCCGTAGGCGGCCTTGATCGCGATCGGCAGACCGACTTCCTCGGCGAACGCGACGACCTCGTCGGCGCCGTCGACGGGCCCAGGCGTGCCCGGAGCCAGGGGAGCCCCCACCTTCTCGGCCACCGCACGGGCGGTCACCTTGTCGCCGAGCGCCTCGATGGCCTCGGGCGACGGGCCGATCCAGACGAGGCCCGCGCCGATCACGGCGCGGGCGAAGTCGGCGTTCTCAGCGAGGAATCCGTACCCGGGGTGCACGGCGTCGGCGCCCGACCGGCGGGCGACCGAGAGGATCTTGTCGATCGAGAGGTACGTCTCGGCGCTCGTGGAGCCGTCGAGCGCGTAGGCCTCGTCCGCGAGCCGGGCGTGCATGGCATCGCGGTCCTGGTCGGCGTAGACGGCGACGGAGGCCTTCCCGGCGTCGCGGGCGGCGCGGATGACGCGGACGGCGATCTCGCCGCGGTTGGCAACGAGAACCTTGGCGATCTGAGGCATGGTTGTCAGCCTACCCACGGCAACCCGCCTGGTTTTGAGTGGTTCCCACAAGAAGCGAGAGGAAACGTGGGACTCCTACGACAACGACGATCCTCCGGAGAAGGCGTCGCCGGACGGGGCCTGCACCGACGGATCGGTGGTGTGCCACAAGGCCGTCCAGTCCGCGCCGAGTTCGCGCACGAGCCGGCGCAGCGTCGACACCGACATGCCGATGACGGTGGAGGGGTCGCCGTCGACGTGCGTGATGAACGCGCCGCCGAGGCTGTCGACGGTGAACGCGCCGGCGACGTGCAGGGGTTCGCCGGAGGCGACGTACGCGTCGATCTCGGCATCCGTCACGTCGTCGGCGAAGGTGACGGATGCCTCGGCGACGGCGTGCACTTCGTGCGAAGCCCCGCCCGGGGTGACCCGGATCACCGCGTGACCCGAGTGGAGGACGCCGGTGCGCCCGCGCATCGCGCGCCAGCGGGCGATCGCGTTCTCGGCGGTGTGGGGCTTGCCGAGCACCTCTCCGTCCAGCTCGAACATCGAGTCGCCGCCGATCACGATCCCGTCGAAGGCGGGATCGTCGTCAGCGAGGCGCGCGGCGACGTCCGCGGCCTTGCGGCGCGCGAGCAGGAGCACGTGCTCGTCAGGCAGGAGGGTGCGCCCCTCGGATGCCTCGACCGCGGCGATCACCGCCTCTTCGTCGACGTCCGGTGCCACCGTGAGCGGCCGGATGCCGAATTGCTGCAGCAGCATCAGCCGGGCGGGGGAGGTCGAGGCGAGGCACACGCGCATGGCACCACCGTAGGCTCTTCCCCGTGGCGGACACGACAGCGGACGACGGCCGGATCATCGAGCTCGAGATCGGCGACGTCGCGCACGGCGGCGTCTTCGTCGCACGGCACGAGGGGCGCGTGGTGTTCGTGCCCGACGTCCTTCCGGGCGAGCGGGTGGTCGTGCGGCTGACCGACACCCGCAAGTCCTCCTTCTGGCGCGCCGAGGCGCTGGAGGTGACGGATGCCTCGCCCCACCGCCGCCCGCACGTCTGGCGTCAGGCCGACATCGGCGTGGCTCCCGAGCTGCGCCCCGGCGGGGCGGACTTCGGGCACATCGACCTGGCGCACCAGCGCCGGCTCAAGCTCCGCGTGCTGCTCGAGGCGCTCGAGCGGTTCGGCGGCGTGGCGTCGCCGACGGCGACCCTCACCGGAGTCCTGCCGCAGCTCGCTCCGGACGGGTCGCCCCAGGACGAGGAGACGCCGGACGGCACCGGCTGGCGCACGCGCGTGAGCCTCCACGTCGACGCGGACGGACGGATCGGCCCCTTCGCCGCGCGCAGCCACCGCGTGATCGAGGCCGCTGACCTCCCCCTGGCGACGCCCGCCGTCGAGCGGGCCGCTGTCGCGCTTCGTGCCGGCGAGCCCGGGCGGATCGACCTCGTCGAGCCCGCCGACGGCCGGGTGCGCGTGATCCCGCGGCCCGAGCAGCCGCGCGGCCGAGGGCGGGGCCGCGGGCCGCGGCGCCCCGCGACGCCGGCTCCCGAGGTCGTGTTCGAGCAGGTCGGCGCGCGGCGGTTCCAGGTGGATGCCGGTGGATTCTGGCAGGTGCACCGGCTCGCGGCATCCACCCTCACGACTACGGTCGCCGACGCGCTCCGGGGCATCGGCGGCATCGACCCCGACGCCTGGCACCTCGATCTCTACGGCGGCGTCGGGCTCTTCGCGGCGACCATCGCGGAGGCGGGCGGGCCGTCGACGCGCGTGACCTCCGTCGAGGCCGACGTGCGCGCCACCGAGCACGCCGGCGAGAATCTCGCCGGTTGGGTGGGCGCCCGCGCCGAGACGGGCCGCGTCGACCGCTGGCTCGCTCGGCTGGGGGCCGAGGCATCCGCCGCCGAGCGCGAGCGTCTGTCGCGGGGCGTCGTCCTGCTCGACCCGCCACGCGCGGGCGCCGGTCGCGAGGTCGTGGAGTCGGTCGTCTCGCTGGACCCGGCCGCGGTGGTGTACGTCGCCTGCGACCCCGTCGCCCTCGCCCGCGACGTCGCGACGTTCCGTGCGGCGGGCTATGAGCCGGCCGAGGTGCGGGCGCTGGATCTTTTCCCGAATTCGCATCACGTCGAAGCCGTGGCGACCCTCACTCGCGCACGTGGGCGGGTCTAGGCTGACGGCATGACGCGGGTTGCCCTCATCGACGATCACGAGTCCGTCCGCCTCGGGCTCGAGGCGGCGTGCGAGCGGGCCGAGACGAAGGACGTCGTGTTCTCGGGCAGCTCGGTCACCGAGTACCTCACGTGGCGCTCCAAGACCGGGGCGGCGCCGGCCGACGTCGTCGTGCTCGACCTCACCCTCGGCGACGGCACGACCGTCACCGAGAACGTGCGCCGGCTGGTGCTCGACGGCTCGAGCGTCATCATCCACAGCGTCGCCGATCGCCCCGCCGCGGTCCGCGAAGCGCTCGCCGCCGGCGCGGCCGGCGTCGTGAGCAAGTCGTCGCGCATCGACGACGTGATCGCCGCGGTCGCCACCGTCGCGCGCGGCGAGCCCCTGAACAACGTCGAGTGGGCGAGCGCTGTCGAGGGCGACCGCGAGTTCGCCGACGCGCAGCTGTCCGCCCGCGAGCGCGAGGTGCTGCGGCTGTACGCCGCCGGTCTGCCGCTCAAGGTCGTCGCCGACCGCCTCGGGGTGGCCTACTCCACCGCGAAGGAGAACATCACCCGCGTGCGCGTGAAGTACGTCGAGGTCGGACGCCCCGCGCCGACGAAGGTCGATCTGCTGCGACGCGCCATGGAGGACGGCATCCTCGCCGAATCCGCGGCGGAGCCGGGAGGCGGCGCCGGTGACGGCTGAGGCACCCGTCTCGCTCCTCGACAGCGCGTGGGGACAGATCCCGCGGTCTCGGGAGGCGACCGCCGGCATCGGGTCGTTCACCCGCACGCGCGTCGAGCGGATCATCTCGATCGTGGCGGGCTTCGGCTCCCTCGTGCTCGGCGCCCAGGCCCTGCTCACCGCGCTCGGACCCAGCGAGGAGCAGGAGGGCTGGCACTTCCCGCTGATGCTCTTCGTGTTCGTGCCGCTGGCCGTGATGATCCTCGCGTGCTTCGTGGGGCGCGGGGTGCGCATCTGCGCGGGCATTTTCGCCTTCGCCTACGTGCTCGCCCTCATCGTGTGGCCCGTCGCGTCGGCCGGATCGAATCCGGATCCGACCGGTCAGCCGTGGATCTGGTACCTCGTCAACATCGCCACGCTCGCCGCCGTGCTCGCCTTCCCGCTTCCCGTGCAGATCGCCTGGACGATCCTGTGCCCGCTCCTGTTCGGGCTCGTGCGGCTCATCCAGGCCGAGTTCGCCGGGGTGTTCTACCCGCCGCTCGGACTCGACGTGTCGTTCGCCCTCATCCTCGGCGGCGTGATCCTCACGCTGGGCTGGATGTTCCGTTCGGTCGCCGCGAACGTCGACGAGACGCGCGCGCGCGCCGTCGCGTCCTACGCAACGGCAGCGGCGGCGGATGCTGCGGAGCAGGAGCGCGTCGCGGTGGCGGCGCTCATGCACGACAGCGTGCTGGCGGCGCTCATCGCCGCCGAGCGCGCCGACACGCCGCGCGCGCAGACGCTGGCGGCCGCGATGGCGCGGGAGGCGCTGACCCGCCTGGCCAACACCGAGCAGGACGCGCACGAAGGCCCCGACGAGCCTCGCGACCTCAACGCCGTCGCCGACGACATCGCGGCCGGCGCGCACGAGGTCGGCGACGACCTCGAGGTGGTGCGCAACGCCGGTCCCGGCAGTCCGGCTGTGCCCGGCCGAGTGGCCCGCGCGCTCACGCTCGCCGCGACCCAGGCGATCGCCAATGCGCTGCAGCACGCCGGCGGCGTGGGACTCGCGGTCTCGGTCACGGGCGGCGACGGGCGCATCGCGATCGAGGTGCGCGACCACGGCGAGGGCTTCGACCTGGCGGGCGTGCCGGACGACAGGCTCGGCATCCGCGCGTCCATCTTCGCCCGCGTCGCCGCCGTCGGCGGCACCGCGCAGATCGACTCGGGGCACCACGGCACCACCGTGAGGCTCGAGTGGCGGGAGGGGGCGGCATGACCAGTGTGCGGAACGTCCTCGTCGCCCTCGGCGTCGCCTTCACCGCCTACCTCGCTGCGCGCGGCCTGTGGTGGACGGGCGACGTCGCCATCCCCTACCCGCTCGTCGTGGTCGCCGCGCTCGGGCTGTACCTCGCCACGACCTGGATCTGCATCTTCTGGGAGCCGCCGCGGCACGAGCCGACCGCCGAGGCCGGCGGGCCCGAGGCATCCGTCAAGCGCACGCAGCAGCGCCTGCCCGTGCCGGCGCAGATGCTCGCGCTCGCGAGCGCGGCCATCGTGCCGTCGGCGATCTCCCTCGCCGTGGGAGAGGCCTCCCGCACGGCTCCGTTCGCGACGTGGTACCTCGGTGGGATCGGGGCGCTCATGACGATCGTCATGGTGCGCCGCCGCCCCTGGACCGCGTGGACCGGAATCGCCATGCTCGCCATCGCGTCGATGGTGTGGATGGGATGGGCGTCCGCCCTCGCGCTCGGCCTGGTCGGCTCGATCGTGTGGGTGACGTGCGCGCAGCTGCTGGTGCTCTCCATGGACCGCGCGGCCCGCGACACCGGGCGTCTCGCCCAGCTGCAGCGCGCGGCATCCGCCTGGCAGGCCTCGCAGGCCACACGGCAGCGCGAGCGACGCGTGCAGGTGCAGGAGGCGCTGGCCGTCGCCGGACCGGTGCTGACCCGCACGGTCGCCACCGGCGGTCGCCTCGACGAGAGCGACCGGCTCGAAGCCCGCCTCGCCGAGGGGCGTCTGCGCGACGAGATGCGCGGCCCACGCCTTCTCGACGACGATGTGCGCTCCGAACTCGAGCGGGCACGTCGCCGCGGCGCGAACGTCACCGTCCTCGACGAGGGCGGGCTGGAGGGCCTCGACGAGCCGACGCTCTCGATCATCCGCGCGCAGCTGGCCGAGGCGCTGCGTTCGGCGAGCTCGGACCGCCTGTACATCCGCACGTCGCCCGACGCGCGCGTCGCCGTCACCGTGGTCGGTCGCTCCCCGTCCGTGGGCGGCCCCTCCGACGAGGACGGCGTCGATCTCTGGCGCGAGATCCCGCACCCCGGCGTAGCCTGACCCAGCGGCTCTCGGCTCCTTCCCGCGCCGAAAGACTGCTGTGCGCACACGACACGCCGGAGACGGATGCCGCCCCCCGGCGTGACGCGTCGCCGAGCCGTCTCTTGGGACAGTGGGCAGAGCGAACTAATCGCTCCCCGTTCCGGTGGGGGAGGGGAACCGAGACGGGGAGCGGAGAAGAGGAAGGCGAGGGGCGGCGAAGCCGCCCGCCCCTCGCCTGGCGGACTGTTACCCGAAAACAGTCCGCGTGGCCGAACTCGGGTCACCGCGGAGCGGAGAGCGAGTCAGCCGAACGCAGAAGCGTTCCAGCGATTCAAGTATCACCGCGGTGCAAGAGGTGCGTCTGTAGGTATTTCGGGGGACATTTTGAGACCCCCAGTCCCTAATCCCGTGACTTCGCTCCGGCTTCGCGGTCTGAGCGCAGCTCAGCCCGCGAATCGCCCCCACGGGATGTCGCGGCGCAGCGGCTCCCGCAGGCTCCGCTGGGTCAGCTCCCAGGCGGTGCGGCCGCTGTCCTCCTCGGCAACCGCCTCGGCGGCCTCGCCGGCGTAGGCCTCGCTCACCACTGCGATGAGCGCCGCGAGCTCGTCCTCGTTCGGCGTGCCCCGCAGGACTTCGATGCGGACGCCCTCGGCGTCGCCGTCCGCCGCGGTCACAGCGGGATGTTCCCGTGCTTCTTGGGCGGGAGGCTGGCGCGCTTGCCCCGCAGAGCCCGCAAGGCCTTCGCGATGGAGACGCGGGTCGCGGCCGGCTCGATGATGCCGTCGAGCTCTCCGCGCTCGGCGGCGAGGAACGGCGAGGCGACGTTGTAGGTGTACTCGTTGGCGAGGCGGGTGCGCACGGCCGCGACATCCTCGCCGGCCTCCTCGGCCTTCTTGATCTCGCCGCGGTAGAGGATGTTCACGGCGCCCTGGCCGCCCATCACGGCGATCTCCGCCGTCGGCCACGCGAGGTTGACGTCTGCGCCGAGCTGCTTCGAGCCCATGACGATGTACGCGCCGCCGTAGGCCTTGCGCAGGATCACCGTCACGAGGGGAACCGTGGCCTCGGCGTACGCGTAGAGCAGCTTCGCGCCGCGCCGGATGACGCCCGTCCACTCCTGGTCGGTGCCGGGGAGGTAGCCGGGAACGTCCACGAGCGTGACGATCGGGAGCGAGAACGCGTCGCAGAAGCGGACGAAGCGGCTGGCCTTCTCACCGGCCTCGATGTTGAGCGTGCCGGCCATCTGCGAGGGCTGGTTGGCGATGATGCCGACAGAGCGGCCCTCGATGCGCCCGAACCCGATGACGATGTTCGGCGCGAAGAGGGGCTGCACCTCGAGGAAGTCCTCGGCGTCGACGATGCCGCGGATGACCTGGTGGATGTCGTACGGCTGATTCGGGGAGTCGGGGATGATCGTGTTCAGCGCGCGGTCGGCATCCGTCGTCTCGAATTCGAACCCGGTCTCGTAGACGGGAAGCTCGGCCATGTTGTTGTCGGGGAGGAAGCCGAGCATCGTGCGGACGTAGTCGATCGCGTCCTCCTCGTCCTCGGCCAGGTAGTGCGCGACGCCCGAGCGGGTGTTGTGCGTGTAGGCACCGCCGAGCTCCTCCATTCCGACGTCCTCGCCGGTGACCGTCTTGATGACGTCGGGCCCGGTGACGAACATCTGGCTGGTCTTGTCGACCATGACGACGAAGTCCGTCAGCGCGGGGGAGTAGACGGCGCCGCCCGCGGCGGGTCCCATGATGATCGAGATCTGCGGGATCACGCCCGATGCCCGCGTGTTCAGGCGGAAGATCTCGCCGTACTTGCCGAGGGCGACGACCCCCTCCTGGATGCGCGCACCGCCCGAGTCGAGGATGCCGACGATCGGGATGCCGGAGCGCAGCGCGAACTCCATCACCTTGATGATCTTCTCGCCGGCGACCTCGCCCAGCGAGCCGCCGAAGGTCGAGAAGTCCTGCGAGTACACCGCGACGGTGCGGCCGTGGATCGTGCCGACGCCCGTGACGACGGAGTCGCCGTAGGGACGAGACCGATCCATGCCGAACGCGGTGGTGCGGTGGCGCACGTACTCGTCGAGCTCGACGAAGCTGCCGGTGTCGAGCAGCTGGTCGATGCGCTCTCGCGCGGTGCCCTTGCCCTTGGCGTGCTGCTTCTCCTTCGCGACCTCCTCGGGATCGAGGACAGCCTCCTGGAAGCGGGCGCGGAGGTCGGCGATCTTGCCGGCGGTCGTCGAAAGGTCGGGCTGCTCGGTCACGGCTTCCACCCTATCGGCGGCTTCCGCGCAGCGGTTGGAGGGTTCGCACAAGGGCTCGCGGCATCCGCTGTCCATGGCACTGCGCGTTCCGAGCGGCCTCTGTCCAGGTTGCGCAAGTCTCACGTCCTTCTCATTCCGCGCGTGAGCGGGGGCCGCTATCGTCGGGGGCACTGTGACTGGTGTGAATCGTGTGATGAAGAATCGGATGCTGCGAACTCTCGCGTGGGTCGCGGCGCTGGCGCTGGTCGCACCGGTCGTGATGGATGTCGGCGCCGCGCGGGCGGTGGACGTGCAGCCCCCGCCCGAGCCGACCACCGCGGTGGACGTCGCCCCGGCCGACGACACCGCGCCCGAGCCGTCTCCGACGCCGACGCCGACCCCCACGCCCGACCCGACCCCCACGCCCGAGCCGACTCCGACACCCGAGCCGACTCCCGAGCCCGGTGACGAGGCCGACGAGACCGTTGCTCCCCGGAGCGAGGAGGCCGAGACCGTCGCGCCGCTGGCCATGACCACGGCCGCCATTCCGCCCGCGGGACGCATCTCGGGCGCCGACCGCTACGAGGTCGCCGTCGCCGCCTCGCGCATCGCGTTCCCGGGTGGAGCTCAGACGGTGCTCATCGTGCCCGGCGATTCGCCGCCCAACGGCTCGGTGGCGGCGTGGACGGCCGGCATCGTCGGAGCGCCCCTGCTCTTCGTCGAGCAGTCCCGGATCAGGTCGGCCGTCGTGGCGGAGATCCGCCGGCTCGCCCCCACGACGGTGCTGGTGTACGGCGGTGCCTCGGTGGACGAAGCGGTCCTCGATCAGCTGCGCACGCTGGCCGCCGACGTCCGTCGCGTCGGCGGCACCGACAGGTACGGCCTGTCTCGCGCAGCGCTGCAGTCGGCGGGCAGCTTCGAGACCGTATACATGGCGGAGGGCATCGATCTCATCGCAGCCCCGCTCGCTGCGGTGACGGCGTCCGCCAACCGTCAGGGCTTCGTGCTCGTCCCGAAGGGCAAGAGCGCCGTGGACAGCCGCACCCTCGAGACTCTGCGCGCGGTCGGAGCGGGGGCCGTCGTCATCGTCGGCGGCACCAGCGGGATCACCGCGGCGTACGAGAGCTCTCTGCGTGCTGCAGGATTCGCGGTCGAGCGACGCGTGGAGGCGGACCGCTATCTGTCGTCGGTGACGATGGCGAAGGACCGCACTCAGGCAGTGCAGCGGGCGATCGTCACGAACCCGGAGAGCTGGCCGGGAACCTCGGTCGCCGCAGCACTCGCCGCAGCGTCCGGCCAGCCGCTGCTCTACAGCATCCAGGCGTGCATGGTGGACGCGGTGGCGAGCTACGTGCGCTCGAAGGGGGTGACCGTAACGGCCGTCGGGAGCGAGGGGCACCTGGGCGGCGCCGTGCTGCGGAACGGCTCGTGCACCGCGGAGAAGGAGCGCAGTCAGTCGACGCTCAACTCGGCCATTCGGGCGACCTTGGCCGCGTACCCGGGCACCTACTCCGTCACCGTCAGGCAGGAGGGCGGCCTGAACGCCGTGACGAGCGTCAGCGGCAGCACGGTCCGAGAGCCTGCGAGCATGATCAAGATCTTCGCCGCGTGGGCCGCGCTATCCAGGATCCAGGCGGGTCGCGCGTCCTTCAGCACGGTGCTCTCGTCGGGGGTCGACCTGCGCATGTGCATCCACGTGATGATCCACGCGTCGGACAACTACTGCCACACCGACATCGTGCACTGGATCGGGATCGCCGAACTGAATCGCATGATCCGGGCAGCCGGGTTCTCCAACACGTACTACGGCTCCGTCCCGGTGGGGACGAGCGTCCTCTACGCCGGCAACCGCACCACGACGAACGACCTCTCGACGATGGTCAAGCGCCTCAACGCGGGCACGGTCCTCTCACGCAAGTACGCGGACCACCTCCTCAACGAGATGAAGAACCAGATCGGGCGTTCCCGCATCGCGTCGGGGATCCCGCGGGGCGTGGTGCAGGCCAGCAAGCCCGGCGCGCTGTGGGTGGCCTCCGGTCTGCTGCAGGGCGACACCGCCATCGTGTACGGCTCGAAGTCGACCTACGTCCTCTCGATCATCGGCGACAACAGCCCTCCGAAGGCGGCCTTCCAGGCCGTCTCGCGCACGGTGTACGAGCACTTCAACGGCGCCTTCGGCACGGCGGCCTCCTATCCCGCACAGCAGCTGGTCACCGTGAGAGCCACCGCGCTGCGCTCCTCGCCCGGCGGGCCCATGGTGGTCGTGGCGCCGGCCGGCACCTTCCTCGAGAACTTCGAGACGAACCGCATCTGGTACGAGGTGCAGTACGGCTCACGGAAGCTGTGGACGATCGTGACCGACCTGCGCAATCGCTGACGACCTCGCTAACGTGAAGACCATGCCGATCGCATCCCAGGGCTATCCCCGATCCGCGGCGGTGAGTCCCCGCGTGCAGGTCATCGAGACGACCGACTCGACGAACGCCGACGTCGTCGCCCACGTGAAGGACGCGCCCGACGAGTGGCCGCACCTGTCGCTGCTGCTGACGAACGATCAGCGCGCGGGCCGCGGCCGGCTCGACCGCACCTGGACGGCGCCTCCGGGCACGGCTCTTGCCCTGTCGGTCGTCGTCCGCGTCGGGGCGATCCCGGGCGCGTCGCGCGGGTGGATCCCTCTCATCGCCGGCGCCGCGATGACCCGGGCGATCGCCGCGCAGCTGCGCGGAACCGGCCATACGGCCCGCCTCAAGTGGCCCAACGACGTCCTGCTCGACGGGGCGAAGGTCTGCGGCATCCTCGCGGAGGTCGTGCCGGGGCATCCCGACACCGTCGTCATCGGATCGGGCGTCAACACCCGCATGCCGGCGAGCGACCTCCCCGTTGAGACGGCCACCTCCTTCGAGGCCCTCGGGCTGGTCGCCGACGAGGACCGCCTCATCGCCGACTACCTCTCGGCGCTCGCCGAACAGCTCGACGCGCTCGTCTCGGCGCGCGGCAGTGCCGCGGCGTCGGGCGTGCTCGCCGAGATCGAGGCGCTGTGCGCCACGATCGGCAGCGATGTCGCGGTCACGCTCCCCGACGGCGAGGTGCTGCGCGGCCGGGCGCAGCGGATCGACGAGGACGGGCGGCTCGTGGTCGTGCAGGAGTCCGAGTTCGAGAGCGCCGTCTCCTCCGGCGACGTCGTGCACGTGCGCTGAGCCGCGGGATGCCGCCGCGCCGCGATGCGCGCGCCTCACGGTCATGCGACCGCGCACAATGGGAGCATGACGCAGCCGATGAGCTACGGCGGGAGGCCGATGGCACCCGCGCCGGGTGCGCCGACGCCCGAGCTGCGCGTCGCACGCTTCCGCGGCCACGCGCGCCGGCTCACCTGGTCGGCGCTGGTGCTGATCGCCGTGGCGGGGGCCTGCGGCTTCTTCTACGACAACCTTCCGGCGCCGCTGGAGAACTGGATGCTGCTGGCCGGCGCGGGCGTGGTGGTGTTCCTGCTGGTCCTGCTGCCGTTCCTCTCCTGGTGGGCGCACGTCTACACGATCACGACGCGGCGCGTGATGGAGCGGTCGGGGATCCTCGTCGCCCGTCGCCGCGAGCTCGCACACGTCCGCGGGTACACCATCCAGGTGCGCCGCGGCATCCTGCAGCGCCTGTGGGGGGTCGGCACGCTGACGCTGTCCAACGGCGTCGATGCGCCGCTGCGCCTCGCCGACGTGCCCAGCGTCGGGCTCGTTCACGAGGCGCTCGTCGATCAGGTCGAAGTCAATCAGATCCTCGCCCACCGCGACGCGCAGCCCCCTCTCCCGCCGCCGCCCCCGCCCCTCGCCGGCGCGCGCTGACGTCCGCGCGCACGCGGTCCGTGCGGGATGATGGACTGCGAGGAAAGGTGACGGAATGGCGCTGCGAGTCGGAGTCGTCGGAGGCGGGCAGCTGGCCCGCATGATGATCGCGCCCGCGGTCGAGCTCGGAGTGAATATCCGGGTGCTCGCGGAGGAGGAGGCCATGGCGGCCTCCCTCGCGGCATCCGCGGTCGGCGACTACCGCGACGCCGCCACCGTCCTCGCCTTCGCACGAGAGGTCGACGTCGTGACGTTCGACCACGAGCACGTGCCGCAGGATGTGCTCGAGACGCTCGTCGACGCCGGCGTGCCGGTGCATCCCGGCCCGGGTGCGCTGCGCTTCGCGCAGGACAAGCTCGTGATGCGGGCCCGCCTCGCCGAGCTCGGGATGCCGCAGCCCGACTGGGCGGCCGTCACCGGTCCGGACGAACTCCAGGCCTTCCTCGACGCCCACGGCGGACGCGCCGTCGTGAAGACGCCTCGCGGCGGCTACGACGGCAAGGGCGTGCGCGTGGTCACCGCCGCGACCGAGGCGGACGACTGGTTCGCGACGCTCGCCGAGGACGCCCGTGGCGGAGCTCTCCTCGTCGAGGAGCTCGTCGACTTCTCCCGCGAGCTCGCGCAGCAGGTCGCCCGGCGCCCGTCGGGTGAGGTCGCCGTCTACCCGGTCGTCGAGACGGTGCAGCGCGGCGGCGTGTGCGCCGAGGTGATCGCCCCCGCCCCCCACGCCGGCGACAGGCTGCGCGAGGTCGCTGCGAGCATCGGCACCGCGATCGCCAAGGGTCTCGACGTGACGGGAATGCTGGCGGTCGAGCTCTTCGAGACGACCGACGAGCGCCTGCTCGTGAACGAGCTGGCGATGCGCCCGCACAACAGCGGCCACTGGACCCAGGACGGGGCGACCACGAGCCAGTTCGAGCAGCACCTGCGCGCAGTGCTCGACCTGCCGCTCGGCGACCCCTCCCCGCGCTCGCCCTGGGCGGTCATGATCAACATCCTGGGTGGCCCCGCCGAGGGCGGGCTCGAGGGGCGGTTCGGCGCCGCGATGGCCGAGCACCCCGATGCCAAGGTGCACACCTACGGCAAGGCTCCGCGGCCGGGACGCAAGGTCGGCCACGTCAACGTCACGGGGGACGATCTCGACGACGTCGCCTACCGGGCCCGGGCCGCGGCATCCGTCTTCCTCGACTGACGCGGCCGCAGCGCGGCGGAATCGGATGTCGGACCGCGCCGTTGCGGGGATCTTCCAGCCTTGCGCCCTAGCCTTATCGGGTGACTGGGCCGCTGCATTCCTCGGACTCGCCCCTGGTCGGCGTCGTCATGGGCTCCGATTCGGACTGGCGGATCATGAGCGACGCCTCGCAGATCCTCACCGACTTCGGCGTTGCGCACGAGGTCGAGGTCGTCTCGGCCCACCGCACCCCCGACAAGCTCATGCGGTACGGCCGTGAGGCACGCGCACGCGGACTCAAGGCCATCGTGGCGGGCGCCGGCGGCGCGGCCCACCTGCCCGGCATGCTCGCGTCGGTCACCGCGGTCCCGGTCATCGGAGTGCCGGTGCAGCTCTCGACCCTCGACGGCCTGGACTCGCTGCTGAGCATCGTCCAGATGCCCGCGGGCATTCCGGTCGCGACGGTGTCGATCAACGGGGCCAAGAACGCCGGCCTCCTCGCGGCGCGCATCCTCGGCACCTCCGACGCCGCGCTGGCCGAGCGCGTCGAGGCCTATGCGCGCGAACTGGAGGCGCAGGTCGAGGAGAAGAACCGGCGGCTCAAGGAGTCCCTGTGAGCGTCGCCAGCCCGCCGCGCGCCACCGCCGCCGCGCGCTCGCTGCGGGTCGTCGAGGAGCGTCCGCTGCGGAATCCCGATGTCACGTCGCCGGCGATGATGAC
Organism: Microbacterium sp.; assembly: GCF_041909575.1. Classification (GTDB taxonomy): domain Bacteria; phylum Actinomycetota; class Actinomycetes; order Actinomycetales; family Microbacteriaceae; genus Microbacterium. The sequence goes on from NZ_JAYRDE010000001.1 coordinate 25,955, forward strand.
GCGTCGCGGCTGGTGGCTCGTCGCGTTGAACTTCCTGATTCCCGGCTCCGCGCAGGCGGTGGCCGGAAACCGCCGCCTCGGCAAGATCGGTCTCGCGTCCACCGTCGTGCTGTGGGTCGCCGTCGCGCTGGCCGTGCTGTTCGCGCTGCTCGCGCCGACGGCCGGACTGAGCGTCGTGACCGGGGCCTGGCTTCCGGCGTGGCTCGGACTCCTGCGCCCGCTCCCGCTCCTCATCATCCAGGGGGCGCTCCTGGCCTACGCGGTGCTGTGGATCGTGCTCACGATCGACACGCTCCGCCTGGTGCGTCTGGTTCGCACAGGCCCCGGCGCGCGCTATGCGATCGCCGCGGCCGCCGCCGCGCTCCTCGTGGTCGCGAGCGGCACGGCCGCGTACGCCGCCAGTGCGGTGGGCGCCGCCCGCGAGACGCTCGGGGCGATCTTCGAAGCGACAGGACCGGCGGTTCCGCCGTCGGACGGCTACTACAACATCCTGCTTCTCGGTGCCGACAGCGGCGAGGGTCGCGACTCGATGCGGTTCGACAGCATCTCGGTCGTGTCGATCAACGCCGAGACCGGCGCGACGACGATCACCGGCATCCCGCGCGACATGCCCCACTTCCCCTTCGCCGAGGGGCCGATGCAGGATCGCTACCCGAACGGGCACGAGGGTCATGCCGATCCGACCTGTGGCTGGGGGAGCGGCATCAACCAGCTGCGCACCGAGGTCGAGGTCTGCCAGGACGGCGATGCCCTGTACCCCGAGGCCACCGCGAACTCCTCGGCGCCCGGCATCGAGGCGACGAAGGACGCGGCCGAGGGCATCCTCGGAATCGAGATCCCGTACTACGTCTTCGTCGACATGCACGGCTTCGCGTCGCTCATCGACGCCCTGGGCGGCGTCGACATCACGGTGGCCGAGAGGCTCCCCAAGGGCGGCGGACCCGCCTACGACGGCCAGCCCGCCGAGGAGTGGGCCATCGGATGGATCGAGGCCGGCCCGCAGCACATGGACGGCGACACTGCGCAGTGGTACGCCCGCTCGCGCTACACCACCGACGACTTCGACCGCATGGAGCGCCAGCGCGTGCTCCAGCAGGCGATCCTCGCCCAGTTCACGCCGCAGACCGTGCTGACGCGGTTCCAGGACGTCGCCGCCGCCGGTCGCGACATCGTCCAGACCGACCTGCCGCAGTCGCTGATCCCGGCGCTCGCCGATCTCGGGCTGAAGGCGAAGGAGCTGCCGGTCTCGACGATCGAGCTGACCCCCGCCGGCGGCATCGACGAGTACGACCCGGACTACCCCTACATCGCCGAGCTCATCCGCACCACGCTGCACCCTCCCACTCCGACCCCGACGCCGGAGGGGTGACGTGGTCGCCACCCTGCGCGTCATGCTGGATCAGCTCGTCGTGCCCACCGAACCCGTGCTGGCCGAGGCATCCCGCGATCTCACCCGCGCGCTCATCGCGGGCGCGCCCGCGGGCTGCGAGGTCGAGGGGATCGCACCGGCGGGCGGTGACGGGGACCCCGAGGTCCCCGGGCTCTCCGGGCTGCGGCGCACTGCGCTGCCCCGGCGCGAGCTCGCCGCGGCGCTTCAGCTGGGCGTGGGCACCGGCATCGGCGGCGGAATGATCCACTCCCCGACGCTGCTCGCGCCACTCGTCAAGCACGATCGGGTGCACGACAACGACCAGACCGTCGTCACCGTGTGGGACCTGCGGCCGTGGGAGACCCCCGCCGATCTGTCCCGCGCCGCCGTCGGCTGGCACAAGGCCATGCTCAAGCGCGCGGTCCGGCACGCCGATGCGATCGTCGTGCCGACCCACTCCATCGCGGAGCGCCTGTCCGATCTCGCCAGGGTCGGCGACCGCGTGCGCGTCGTCGCCGGTGCGTCGCCGCTCGGCTTCGCCGTGCCCACCGACGAGGTCGGTCGACGCCGGGCGCTCGATCTGCCGGAGGGCTTCGTTCTCCTCGCCGGAGGCCCGATGCCTTCTGATTCGCTCGACACCGGCTTCCGGGCGATCGCGGCGTCGGGCGTGGACCTGCCGGTCGTGGTGATCGACGTCGAGGACGGCCACGAGCCGGCGGTCGCCGAGCTCGCCGCCGCCGCGGGTCTGCCCGAGCGCCGTCTCCACGTGCGCGGCGCTCTGGATGCCGCCGACCGGGCGGCGGTCTTCGGAGCCGCGGTCGCCTTCCTCGCGCCGAGCAGGCGCGGTGCGTTCCCGTGGCGGGTCATCGACGCGCTGACGCTGGGGGTCCCGATCATCGCCGCGGCATCCGATGTCCACTCCGAGGTGATCGTCGACGGGGGCGAGCTGGTGGCGGTGACGGATGCCTCGTCCCTCGCCGAGGGGATCGGAGCCGCCCTGCAGAGCGCCCTGGCCTCGACGACGGCCGCGGACCGGCTGGCGGTGCTGTCCGGCGACCGGGGGCGTGCGTTCTCTTGGCGCGAGGCCGCCGACAAGGTGTGGCTCCTCCACGCGGAACTCTGACTGCGAACGGGCCGTGAAGTGCGTCGGAAGGGCGTGTCAATGTCCGGATTACCGGATTAAGTTGTCATCATTCGCCACTTCCGTCACACTGGTCACATGGTGGGGGCTAAGGGGCGACGCGTGCGCGCGTCCGTGATGAGGATCAGCGCGGCGGCGATCGCCATCACCGCACTCGTGATCGGCGTGGTGAGTGCACCGGCTGCTGCTGCGGGCCCGGCCCCGGCCGCTGCTCCGGGGGAGGCGGCGACCGCGGGGATCGTGCAGACGGCCGATCTCTCGAAGTTCCAGCCCGGCAACATCGTGTCCGACGCGGTCTTCTTCGCGCGCTCCACGATGACGGAGGCGCAGATCCAGACGTTCCTCCAGTCGAAGGTCTCGACGTGCCGCGCCGGCTACACCTGCCTGAAGGACTACTATGACACCTCGCGCTCCACGAGTGCGGATGCGATGTGCGGTGCGTATTCCGGAGGCGTCCGGGAGCGTGCATCGCGCATCATCTACAAGGTCGCGCAGGCCTGCGGCATCAACCCGCAGGTGATCCTCGTCATGCTCCAGAAGGAGCAGGGCCTCGTGACCACGACGGCGCCCTCGTCGTACTCCTACCGTGCCGCGATGGGACAGGGCTGCCCCGATACGGCGGCCTGCGATACCCGGTACTACGGCTTCTTCAACCAGGTCTACGGCGGTGCGTGGCAGCTCAAGCGCTATGCGAACCCGCCCGGGACGAGTCAGTTCTTCACGTGGTACGCACCCGGGAAGACGTGGAATGTCCTGTTCCACCCCAACCGCGCGTGTGGCACGTCCCCCGTCACGGTTCAGAACCAGGCGACGGCGAACCTGTACTACTACACGCCGTACCAGCCGAACGCGGCCGCGCTGCGCGCCGGCTACGGCACCGGAGACGGTTGTTCCTCGTACGGCAACCGCAACTTCTTCAACTACTTCTCGGACTGGTTCGGCTCGACGCAGACTCCGACGAACGCCTGCGGCGTCCCCGCTGGAACGCGCACCGCCACCAAGGCCTACGTCGTCGAGGCGAGCACGCTCAATGCCAGGATCGCCCCGAGCACGTCGTGCACGAAGAGCGTGACGGCGCTGTCGCAGGGCACAGTCCTCCGCGCGGTGGCCGTGAACGGAGACTGGCTCAAGGTCTCGGTGGAGACGCGCGAGCTCTGGGTGCACCGGGACTACGTCCGCTACGCCACTGACGCCGAGGCCGCGTGCGCTCTGCCCGGCGGGGTGACCTCCGCGGGCCTCGCCTACGTGGTGACCGCCGCCGCATCGTCGACGCGCATCGTTCCGAACGCGGCCTGCGGCACTGCCGCCGGTCAGCTGTCGCAGGGCTCCATCGTGCAGGCCATCCAGGTCAACGCCGAGCGGACGTGGGTGAAGGTGCACACGGGTGCGACGGATCGCTGGGTCCTGCGCAGCGAACTCCGGCGCGCGACGACCACCGAGTCGGCCTGCGCGCTTCCGAAGACCGGATCGGCCGGACTCCGGTACGTCGTGAAGGCCAGCGGCACGACGGCGCGAAGCGTGCCCAACGCGGCATGCAGCACCGGCCGGGTCTCCATCTCCGGCAGCACCGTCGTGCAGGCGATCGAGGTGAACGCCGCGCGGGATTGGCTCAAGGTGACGACCGGTCGCGGCGACCTGTGGGTCCCGCGCGCCGACGTGGTCAGGGCGACGGCCGATCAGCCGTGCGCGCTGACCCCGCCCTCGCGCGCCGCCACGCGCGGGTACGTCGTCCTGGAGTCGGGGGCGACGGCGTACGCGAAGCCGACCACCACCTGCGCCGAGGGTTCGACCCCCATCCCCGGGGGCACGGTCTTCACCCCCATCAGCGGCACCGCTGCCGGGGACTGGCTGCAGGTGCGCTACGGCAACGCCGACCTCTGGCTGCCGCGCACCGCCGTCCGCTACGCGACCGACCAGGAGGTGTGCAGCCCCCCGAACGAGAGTCGCGCGGCGATGTACACCTACCGCGTCGTCGGAACGGCGGTCACGGCGAGGCTCGCGCCGCGGACGGGCTGTATCACGGGCGCGACGACCGTCGCGATCGACACCATCGCGACGGCGACCGAGGTGACCGGCGACGGCGAGTGGATCAAGCTGAATCTGCCGGTCGGCTCGCGGTGGGTCCTGCGCGCGGACGTGGTCCGGCACATCGCACCGTGACGCGACCCGCGCGTTCGGCGATTCACCAGGGTGGACCGGGCTAGGATCTCTACGGGCTGAAATCGTCGCGTTCGCGCGGGCCCAACTCCCGAAAGCTTCGCTGACGTGACTACTCTCGACCTCGCCCAGTACGACGTCCCCGGCCGCGGCCGCGGCATCCTGGACGTCTTCCGCTGGCGCTACCTCCTGCGACTCCTCGTGCGCAAGGGCACGGCGACCCGCTACCGCAACTCCGTCCTGGGCTGGACCTGGTCGTACGTCAAGCCGGCGGCGCAGTTCGCGGTCTACTACTTCGTCATGGGGTTCATCCTCGGCGGCCACGGCATCGACAACTTCGCGATCTATCTGTTCAGCGGCATCGTGATCATCAACCTCTTCAACGAGGCCTTCGGCAACGCGACCACCGCGATCGTCGACAACGGGTCGCTGGTGCGGAAGATCTATCTGCCTCGCGAGCTGTTCCCGATCGCGGCCATCATCGTCGCGTTCGTGCACTTCCTTCCGCAGGTCCTGATCCTGCTCGTGGTCTGCCTGCTCGTCGGGTGGACACCGTCGCTGCTCGGCATCGGCGCGGTGCTGCTCGGCACGCTCATCGTCGTCGCCCTCGCCCTCGGGCTCGGCCTGTTCTTCGCGGGCCTGAACGTGCGGTTCCGCGATGCGCAGAACTTCGTCGAGATCATCCGGATGTTCTCCGTCTGGACCTCGCCCGTCCTCTATCTCTGGGTGCTCGTCGCCGAGAAGCTCCCTTCGTGGGCGTTCGCGATCTACATGGCGAACCCGCTCGCGGTCGCGGTCGAGCTGTACCACACCGGTTTCTGGAGCGCGACGGCATCCCACACGCACGGTCTGCCGCCCGGTTTCGGCACGAGCATCGCCGTGGCGCTGGGAATCTGCGTCTTCTTCCTCATCCTCGGGCAGGCGATCTTCCGCCGCTTCGAGCGAACCTTCGCCCAGGACCTGTGATGCCCGCACCCATCATGGCCGAGACGGCCACGCCTCCCTCGATCGTCGTCGACAACGTCTCGAAGGACTTCCTCAAGCGCAACTCGCACTCCTTCAAGGAGGCCTTCATCGGCTGGATCCGCAAGCGGAAGGTGCGCGCGGACGTCTTCCGTGCCCTAGAGGAGCTGAGCTTCCAGGTCGGCCAGGGCGAAGCGGTGGCCGTCCTCGGGCTGAACGGCTCGGGCAAGTCCACGACCCTGAAGCTCGTGTCGGGCGTGCTGGAACCCGATGAGGGCCGTGTGCTCACGCGGGGGCGGGTCGCGGGACTCATCGAGGTCGGCGCGGGGTTCCACCCCGATCTCTCCGGCCGCGAGAACGTGTACCTGAACGCCGCGATCCTCGGCATGCAGAAGACGGAGATCGACGAGCGCTTCGACGACATCGTCGCCTTCTCCGAGATCGGCGAATTCATCGACCAGGAGGTCAAGCACTACTCGTCGGGCATGTTCATGCGGCTCGCCTTCTCGGTCGCGATCCACGTGGAGCTGGACGTCCTGCTCGTCGACGAAGTGCTCTCGGTCGGCGACGCGCCGTTCCGGGCCAAATGCGCCGCAAAGATCAAGGAGCTCACGGCGAAGGGCGTGACGATGCTCGTCGTGAGCCACGACATGAACATGGTGAAGGAACTGTGCGAGCGCGGCATCGTGATCGCCAAGGGCAAGAAGGTGTTCGACGGCCCCATTCTGGAGGCCGTCGAGTTCATGACCGGACGCTGACGCCCCGCGTCAGTGCCGCCGCCAGCGCTCCCGCAGGTGCCGCTCGAGCCGCCGCATGAGCGACCATCGCTGGAGGTCGCTGCGGATGCCGTTCTCGACATCCACGAAGCGCTGGTCGATGAACTTCGTGAGGTAGAGCGCGAGGCCGAGGCCCTCGCGCTGCGCGTACTCGCGCAGCGCCTCGTCCCGGATCCTCGCGTCCGTCGCCGCGTGCGCTCCCCGGGAGTCGATGACGCTGTTGCCGTCCGCACCGGTGGCGTCGACCCGCTGGTGCCAGTAGGCATAGGGCTGGTCCGCCAGGTACTCCAGGGGACCGTGGGTCAGGACGCGCAGGTTGAACGCCCAGTCGCCGACGACGGGCAGGCTGTCGTCGTACAGGCCGAGCTCCTCGTGCAGCGCGCGACGGTAGACGAACGCGATCGGGACGAATCTGTTGAACAGGAGCGTATCGCCGAGCGTCGGAGCGCTCAGTCGTGGCTGGAAGACCTCGCGCGAGGTCACCTCGAACCCGCCCTTGCGGCGACGCTCCCAGCGGATCTCGATGCGCGAGACGACGCCCCCGCGATCGGGGTTCTCGTGCAGATACTCCACCGCGCGCTGCAGGAACTCCGGATGCCAGCTGTCGTCGTCGTCGTGGAGGACGAGCAGCGGCGCCGTCGTGGCGAGGACGCCCGCATTGGCGCTCACCCATCGCCCGCGGGAGGCGGGGGAGTGCACGACGGAGAACCGGGCGCGGTCGGCCGCACCGAGCCCGGCGATGAGCGCGTCGACCGGCGCGGCGTCGCCGCCGTCGTTCACGACGACGCAGTGCCAGGACCCGAACGTCTGGGACGTGATGCTCGCGAGCGCACGGGCGAGGAAGTCCGGACGATCCTTCGTCCGCACGACGATGGCGACCTCGGCGTCAGGCATGTCGCGCTCCTATGGTCGACCGAGTCCGTGGAACTGCCAGCCGCGCGCGCGCCAGGCGTCGGAATCGAGGCAGTTGCGTCCGTCGATCACGACCTTGCGTGCGACGAGATCGGCGACAGCGGCGGGGTCGAGGTCGCGGTACTCGCGCCACTCGGTGACGAGCACGACGGCCTCTGCGTCGTTGAGCGCCTCGCTCGTCGTCGCTGCGTACTCCAGCTGCGGATGCTGGCGCCGGGCGTTGTCGATCGCCTGCGGGTCGGTGCAGACCACGTCCGCGCCGAGGCCGTGCAGCCGCACGGCGACATCGAGTGCGGGCGAGTCGCGGGTGTCGTCGGAGTCCGGCTTGAACGCCAGCCCGAGGACGGCCACGCGCTTGCCGTGGACCTGCCCCTCGAACGAGTCGACGACGAGGTCGACGACGCGCTGGCGCCGGCGCAGGTTGATCTCATCCACGTTCTTGAGGAACGCGACCGACTCGCCGCGACCGAGCTCCTCGGCGCGGGCGGTGAAGGCGCGGATGTCCTTCGGGAGGCAGCCGCCGCCGAATCCGACGCCGGCGTTGAGGAAGCGGCGACCGATGCGGGCATCGTGCCCGATGGCGTCGGCCAGGGTCGTGACATCCGCACCCGTGACCTCGGCGATCTCGGCCATCGCGTTGATGAACGAGATCTTCGTCGCGAGGAAGGCGTTCGCGGCGACCTTGACGAGCTCGGCCGTCGCGTAGTCGGTCACGAGACGGGGCGTGCCCGTCTCCAGCGTCTGCGCATACACGGCGTCGAGCACCGCCACGTCGTCCGCGGCGTCGTCGTCCGACGCCACGCCGTACACCAGGCGGTCGGGCTCCAGGGTGTCCTTCACCGCGAAGCCCTCCCGGAGGAACTCCGGATTCCACGCCAGCCGTGCTCCCGCCGCGTGCACCGCGGTGGCCAGGCGAGCGGCGGTGCCCACCGGCACCGTCGACTTGCCCGCGACGAGGGAGCCCGGGGCGAGGTGGGGGAGCAGCGCGTCGATCGCGCCGTCGACGTAGGTGAGGTCGGCGCCGCCGCCGTCCTTGCGCTGCGGCGTCCCGACGCCGATGAAGTGCACGGCGGCGTCGTGCACCTCGGAGATGTCGGTGGTGAAGCGCAGGCGGCCCGAGGCGATCGCCTGCTCGAGCAGTTCGGGAAGACCCGGCTCATGGAAAGGCGGAGTGCCGGCGGAGAGGGCGGCGATCTTCGCCGGGTCCACATCGACGCCGACGACGTCGTGGCCGATCGACGCCATGGCCGCCGCATGCACGGCGCCGAGATAGCCGCACCCGATGACGCTCAGCTTCATGAAGGATCTCCCGAGAGGTGGTGCTGGAGGTGGTCGCGCAGTGCTTCGCCGCCGTCTCGCGGCTCGAAGCCCGTGCCCGAGAGCTTCTCGAGCGACAGCACGCTGTTGCGCGGGCGAGGGGCGACGGGTCCGTCTGCGGCGGCGAAGTACTCGTCCGTCGTGACGGTGGTGACGCGGTCGGCGTCGTGCCCGCTCAGCGCGAAGACGCTCCTCGCGACGTCCGCCCACGTCGTCGCGTCACCCGAGCCGGTGAGGTTGTACGTGCCGTACGGTGCGTGCGATTCGAGCAGGTGGCGGATGCCGCGGGCGAGCTCGTCGGTGAAGGTCAGGCGCCCGGTCTGGTCGCCCACCACCTTCGGGTCGATGCCGCGCTCGGCGAGCGAGGCCATCGTACGGACGAAGTTCTTGCCGTCGCCGATGACCCAGGAGGTGCGCACGACGTAGTGGCGCGCGGCGGTCTGCGCGGCGAGGTCGCCGGCAGCCTTCGACTGCCCGTAGACGCCGAGCGGGCTCAGCGCGTCGTCCTCGCGGTACGGGCGCTCCGACGTCCCGTCGAAGACGTAATCGCTCGAGACGTGGACGAGGGTGAGGTCGTTCTCGCTCGCGATGCGGGCCAGAGTCGCGACTCCGGCGGCATTGGCCGCCCAGGCGGCGCGGCGGCCCTCCGCCGTCTCGGCGGTGTCGACGGCGGTGTACGCGCCGGCGTTGATGATCGTGTCGTAGTCGCGCCAGCGACGAGCGGTCGCGGCATCCTGATCCGTCACGTCGAAGTCTGCGCGGCCGGCGTACTCGAAGCGGTCGTCGTCGCCGAGCTCGGCGCGCAGCGCACGACCGAGCTGGCCGTTCGCCCCGACGACCAGGGTCTTGCGGGGTGCCATCGGCTCCACGTCGGCGAGCCTGGGGTGCGCGAGGTCCTTCGGGGAGATCTCGACGTCGGCGAGGGGGATCGGCCAGGGGATCGCGACGGTCTCGTCAGCGAGGTTCAGGAAGGTGTACGACGCCGTTGGCGACCAGTGGTCGTTCACGAGGTAGACGTAGGCCGTATCGGCCGCGAGCGTCTGATAGGCGTTCCCGACGCCGCGCGGGACGAAGATCGCCACGGACGGATCCAGCTCGGCGGTGAACACCTCGCCGAAGCTCGGACCGCGACGAAGGTCGACCCAGGCGCCGAAGATCCGGCCGCTGGCCACCGACACGAACTTGTCCCACGGCTCGGCGTGGATGCCGCGCGTCGTGCCGATCGCGTCGTTGAACGAGATGTTGTTCTGCACCGGGCCGAAGTCCGGCAGTCCGGCCGCGACCATCTTCTCGCGCTGCCAGTTCTCCTTGAACCAGCCGCGGGTGTCGCCGTGGACGGGAAGGTCCCAAAGAACCAGCCCGGGGATGTTGGTCTCAGTCGATCCGAGCGCCTTGCCGAAGGTCGTCACTCACTGCCCCTTCGACGCGTAGAACGCCTCGGTGGCGTCCTTCGCGGGTGCCCACCAGTCCTCATGCTCCTGATACCAGCGGACCGTCGCGGCGAGGCCGGACTCGAAGTCGCCGTACTGCGGCGACCAGCCGAGCTCGGTGCGCAGCTTCGTCGAGTCGATCGCGTAGCGCAGATCGTGGCCGGCGCGATCGGTGACGTGGTCGTACGCGTCCCTGGGCTGACCCATGAGCTCGAGGATGAGCTCGACGACGTCTTTGTTGTTCTTCTCGCCGTCGGCGCCGATGAGGTAGGTCTCACCGATCTCGCCCTTGTCCAGGATGGTCAGGACCGCCGACGAGTGATCGTCCGCGTGGATCCAGTCGCGCACGTTCTCGCCCGCGCCGTAGAGCTTGGGACGGATGCCGCGCAGCACGTTCGTGATCTGGCGCGGGATGAACTTCTCGACGTGCTGGTAGGGGCCGTAGTTGTTCGAGCAGTTGGAGATCGTCGCCCGCACGCCGAACGAGCGCACCCACGCGCGCACGAGGAGATCGCTGCCCGCCTTGGTCGACGAGTAGGGGGAAGACGGGTTGTAGGGCGTCGACTCGGTGAACCGGGCGGGGTCGTCGAGCTCGAGGTCGCCGTAGACCTCGTCGGTCGAGATGTGGTGGAACCGGCGGTCGTGGCGGCGTGCGGCCTCGAGGAGCGTGTAGGTCCCGATGATGTTGGTGTCCAGAAATGGGCGCGGGTCGTGCAGCGAGTTGTCGTTGTGGGACTCGGCGGCGTAGTGGACGACCGCGTCGACACGCGCGAACAGGCTGTCGACGAGGGCGGCGTCGGCGATGTCGCCCTGCACGAACTCAAGGCGGTGCTCGGGCAGGCCCTCGAGCGACGCACGGTTGCCCGCGTACGTCAGCTTGTCGAGGACGATGACCTGGTGGTCGGTGTTGCCGATGACGTGATGGACGAAGTTCGAGCCGATGAAGCCGGCCCCTCCGGTGACAAGCAGGCGAGCCATCAATGGCCTCTCTCGAGCGTCTCGATCAGGTAGGTGCCGTAGCCGGACTTGACCAGCTTCTGGGCGCGTTCGCGCAATGCGTCGTCGGAGAGGAAGCCCTGGCGCCAGGCGACCTCCTCGGGGACTCCGATGCTCAGGCCCGTGCGCCGCTGGATCGTGCGCACGTACTCCGCGGCATCCGTCATCTGATCGAACGTCCCGGTGTCGAGCCACGCGGTGCCGCGCGGGAGGACCTCGACCTGCAGCATCCCGCGCTCGAGGTAGGCGCGGTTGATGTCGGTGATCTCGTACTCGCCGCGCGGGCTGGGCGCGAGGCTGCGCGCGATGTCGACCACGTCGTTGTCGTAGAAGTACAGGCCCGGCACGGCGTAGTTGCTGCGGGGCTCGGCGGGCTTCTCCTCGAGGGACACCGCGCGGCCGGCCGCGTCGAACTCGACCACGCCGTACGCGGAGGGCTCCGCGACCCAGTAGGCGAAGACGGCGCCGCCATCGACGTCCGAGAAGCGCTTGAGCTGAGTGCCGAGCCCGGGGCCGTAGAGCAGGTTGTCGCCGAGCACGAGCGCGACTTTGTCGTCGCCGATGAAGTCGGCTCCGATGGTGAACGCCTGCGCGAGACCGTCGGGCGAGGGCTGGACCGCGAAGGTGAGCGAGATCCCGAACTGCGATCCATCGCCGAGCAGCCGCTCGAAGAACGGCGCGTCGTGGGGCGTCGTGATGATCAGGATGTCGCGGATGCCCGCCAGCATGAGAGTCGACAGCGGGTAGTACACCATCGGCTTGTCGTAGACGGGGATCAGCTGCTTGGAGACCCCGAGGGTGATGGGGTGCAGCCTCGTGCCCGACCCGCCGGCGAGAATAATGCCTTTCACGAGACTCCATCCTGCCATGTCGGGTTCCGGGAACCCGCTGAGCGTCACGGCGGGCGCCCAGGTGAGGTCTCGCTATTCTTGAGCGACCGTCTGCGGCCCTCGCCGGTCAGGAAGGCCCTCCTCGTGCAGTGGTATGCGTTCGCCGGGGCGACGCTCGCGATCCTCGCCCTCTTCGCCGTCATCGGATTCCCGCTGGCGCGGCTCATCGGCCTGCGCGGATTCTGGGGCATCGCGGCGGCGCCGGTGTTCGCGGTGACGGTCATCGGAGGCTCCGCGACCGTCGCGCCCTGGCTCGGGCTGTCCTTCTCCCTCGTGCCCGTCCTGCTCGTGGCGGCGATCATCGCGGCAGCGCTGGCGCTGCTGCGCCGGGTGCTGTCGGCCCCGAGCCTGCACGTCGGGCCGCGCCACCGATTCGACGCCTGGCTGCTGGCGGCGTTCGCCATCGCGGCGGTGCTCCTCGCCGTGCGGTTCGTCGCGATCGTGGGGTCGCCGGACAGCATCTCCCAGACGTTCGACAACGTCTTCCACCTCAATGCCGTCCGCTACGCCCTCGACACGGGCAGCGTGTCGTCCCTGACGATCGGCCGCATGACGAATCCCGGCGGCGCGCTGGCGTTCTATCCGGCTGCGTGGCACGCCCTGGCGGCTCTCGTCGTGCAGCTGAGCGGAGCATCCATTCCGGTCGCGATCAACGCGGTGACCTTCGCCACCGCAGCGGTCGTGTGGCCGCTGGGGATCCTGCTGCTCGTGAGGACCCTCTTCGGTCGCGCGCCGGTGCTCTCCATCAGCGTCGGCCTGCTGGCGGCATCCCTGCCCGTGTTCCCGTTCCTGCCCATGGACTACGGCGTCCTCTACCCGAACCAGCTGGGCATCGCGCTCGTCGCCCCCGCGCTCGCCGCGACCCTCCGCCTGCTGGGCATCGGCGCCGGAGGCCGCGCGCCCGGCGCGCTGTGGTGGGGGATCGTGCTGGCCGGGATGCTGCCCGCCCTCGCGCTCGTGCACCCCGGGGCCTTCATGGCGTGGCTGGCGCTCTCCGGCCCGTTCGTCGTCGTGTTCGTCGCCCTCCAGTGGCGGGACGCGCGGACCGCCCCTCGTCGATGGGCGATCGCCGGCGCCTTCCTGGCCTACCTCGAGGTGGGGGCAGCCGCCGCAGCGAACCTTCGCCCCCCGCTCGGTGCTCGCGGGTGGCCGCTGCAGCGCTCGCTGCCCGAGGCCGTGATGGACGTCCTAACCGGTGCCGCTTGGTACCGCGCCGCCGCCGTCGTTGCCGCGGCCGCCGTCATCGTCGGCATCGTCTGGACACTGATCCGCCGTTCGCCGGCAGCAGTCGCCGCCCTGGGAACGTACGTCGTGGCGGCGGCGCTCTATGTGATCTGCGCGGCGCTGCCCTTCCTCGGCCTCCGGGATGCCTTCACGGGTCCCTGGTACAACAATCTGCCGCGGCTGGCCGCGCTGCTGCCGATCGGCATGATCCCGCTCGCGGCGTACGGCGTCGCCTGCACCTGGGCGTTCGTGCGGAGTCGGCCGCGCGTGCGATCCGCCGTCCGCGGCCAGCCGCGCTGGGCGCGCGCGGCCGGCGCCGCGGCCGGGATCGTCGCCTTCGGGCTGGCGCTGCAGCTCGGACCGGGCACCCCGCTCCCGGTCGCGACCGCCAGCGCCGCCGCCGCCTACGTCTCGACCGACGACTCGGCGCTGCTCAGCACGGACGAGCGCGCGCTCCTCGCCCGCGTGGACGAGCACGTCCCGCCGGGCGTGGCGATCGCGGGCAGTCCCTGGACGGGGGCGTCCCTGGCCTACGCCTTCGCCGACCGGCCGGTGCTGATGCCGCACACGCTCATGGAGATCACCCCCGACGTCGGCGCCATCAACGACGGCCTGGCCGACGCGGTGGACGGGAGCGCGGCGTGCGATGCGGTTGACGCGCTGGGCGTCGGCTTCGTCCTGGACTTCGCCGGACGCGAGGTGCATCCCGGCGAGCATGTCTTCCCCGGGCTGACCGACCTCGCGGATTCGGGTGCCCTCCGCCTCGTGGACAGCGAGGGCGACGCGCGACTGTACGAGATCGTCGGATGCTCGGGCTGACGGGCCGACGGACACGCCGCCGATAGGATGACAGCACTATGACCGAGACTCCAGACCGGGTCCTCATCATCGTCCCCGCGTGGAATGAGGCCCGGAACGTCGGCGCCACGGTCGCAGAGATCCGCGCCGCGAGCCCGCGGTACGACGTCGCCGTGATCGACGACGGCTCGACGGACGACACGGCGGAGGTGGCCCGCGCCGCAGGTGCCACCGTCCTCTCCCTGCCGTTCAATCTCGGGGTCGGCGGCGCGATGCGCACCGGCTTCACCTATGCCCAGCGACACGGCTATCACCGCGCCATCCAGGTCGACGCGGACGGCCAGCACAACCCCGCCGACATCGACCGAGTCCTCGCCGGGCTGGAGCGCGCCGACATCTCCATCGGCGCGCGCTTCGCGGATGTCGGGACCTACGCGGTTCGCGGCCCCCGTCGCTGGGCGATGGTCTTCCTCGCCTCGGTCGTATCGCGGACGGCGGGAACCCGTCTGACCGACGTCACCAGCGGATTCCGCGCAGCGAACGAGCGGGCGATCGCCCAGTACGTGAGGTACTACCCCGCCGAATATCTCGGCGACACCCTGGACTCGCTCGTCGCGGCATGCCACGCCGGCCTCAGCGTCACCCAGGTGCCCGTGGCGATGCGGCCCCGCTCGTCGGGCAAGCCGAGTCAGGGCGCGGTCGGCTCGACGATGTACCTGCTGCGGTCCGTCTTCGCGCTCTCCCTCGCGATCGTGCGTCGGCCGCGATTCATCCAGGCGGAAGAGGCGGGGACCACCGCGTGATCGTCTTCGCCGGCATCGCGCTCGCCGCGATCATCATCGCCATCGTGTTCTGGATGCTGGTGACGCGCAGGCTGCGCGAGAAGTACGCGGCCCTGTGGCTCATCATCGGACTGGGCGTGCTGGTGCTCGGCGCGTTCCCCCAGCTCCTCCTCGGGCTCACGAGCGCGCTGGGCGTCCAGGTGCCGGCGAATCTGCTGTTCTCGATCGCCATCGTGCTCCTGCTCGGAGTGGCGCTGCACCTGTCATGGGAGCTCTCGCAGGCCGAGGACGAGATCCGCCGGGTCGCCGAGGAGGCGGCGATCGCCCGTGCCGATCTCGACGCCGTCACTGCGCGGGTGGTCGAGCTCGAACGACAGGTCAGCGAGGAAGCGGACGACGGGCGGTCTTCGTGACGGAGAGGGTCGGCGCGGTGTTCTCCGCGTTCCGTCCCGACCAGGCGATCGTGGATGCCGTGCGATCGGTCGCGGGGCAGCTCTCCGGCCCCGTGGTCGTCGTGGACGATGGAAGCGGAGCCGGGTACGAACACGTCTGGTCGGCGCTCTCGGAAGCCGGTGCGCGGGTTGTCCGCCGGGAAGAGAACCAGGGAATCGCCGGCGCCCTCAATCACGGCATCCGTGTCGCGTCGGCCGGCGATGCCGTCGACGCGGTGATCACTTTCGATCAGGACTCGACGGTGGACGACGGTTTCGTGTCCGCGCTGGTCGAGGCGGAGGGTGATGCGGTACGCCGAGGCCACGGAGTCGGCGTGGTGGTGCCCGAGTTCTTCGCCGGCGTGAGCCAGGTGCGCTCCCGCCGCCCAGACGGCACGCTTCTGGCGCGTCACGCCATCCAGTCGGGAATGCTGATCCCGCGGCGGACGATCGAGGCCGTCGGCCTGCTGCGCGAGGACCTGTTCATCGACCTCGTGGACACCGAGTACGAGCTGCGCTGCCACGTGGCGGGACTCGCCTCGGTTGCGGCACCGGGAGTCCGCCTCGGGCACGCCCTCGGCAGGCAGTACCGCAGAGAGAGCTTCGGTCGTCCCGTGTCCCTGCCCGGGATCCCGCCGGTCGTGACGCTCAGCACGCCCTTCCGGTACTACTACCGGGTGCGCAATCGCAGGGTCGTCAACCGGCTCTACCTGCGCCGGGCACCCGCCTGGATCCTGCGCGACTCGCTCGTGGAGGTGCTGCATTTCGGGAATGCATGGATGCTGGCGCGTCCGCGCCGCGCGCTCTGGAGGCTCTACCGCGGCGGATGGCGCGACGCGGGGGCCGGGCGGCTGGGCCGCATCCCCGACTCCCTCGAGCGGGAAGCCGCGTCGATCAGCTGGGCCGCGCCGCCGGCGTGACCTGCTCCCCGGCATCCGGGGAGCTGCGCCACAGCCGCATCCCGGGGACCAGCAGCAGTACGAAGGACACCGCTTCGGCCACGGCGACCCCGAGCGCGATGCCCGCACTGGATCCCGCGGCTGCCCCTGCGAGCATCGTCGCGACGCCCACTCCAGCCGAGACGAGAGTGACCGTGAGCACGAATCGGTAGCGCCCCGCGGGAATGAGCAGGTTCCGGATCAGGGGCGTCGCGGATGCGAGGAAGAGGAACGCGATGCCGAACAGCAGCGAGGGCAGCGGCTCGGCAGCCACATCGGCGCCGAACAGGACGCCCGTTGCCCAGGGGCCGAGCAGCGCGATCCCGATTCCTCCGACCGCCCCCAGCGAGGTGAGCGACGCGATCGCCACTCCGTGCCGCCGCCTCGGGTCGGTGGCCTGCGGGTCGAGCACCCACGCCTGGAAGGAGTTGCCCACCGCGACGACCGCGAGCAGCCCGATCCGGTAGACGCGATCGGCGGAGGCGAACGTGCTGGCCTCGGCGGGCGGCAGACCCGCGGTCGCGATGGGGATGGGAGTGGACCCGTAGGCGTTCCCTGCGGCGTCGATCGCGGCAGTGGGAACGAGGGCGGTGAGCACGGTGAGCACCCCCTGGGCGGGTTCTCCGGCCGGGTCATGGCCGGTCCGCACGAGCATCGCGTGCCACGCGAACGCCGGGAGCGTGCAGATGGTGAGCAGGATCGGATACCAGATCACCTGTCCCGTCCACAGCAGCACGGGAAGCGAGAGCGCCGAGGCGAGCAGCTTGGGGGCGGCGTCGAAGAGCATGAGGGCGCGGGGGTTGCCGTCGCCGATGCAGAACCAGGCAGGGGTGAACCCGCCCAGGGCCATCGCCACCGCCACCAGGACGGCATCGAGTCGGTGATCGGGCCCGCTCACCAGGTATGTGATCACCCCGGCGGCGGGCACGGCGAGCACCGCCGTCAGGGCGCGCGAGCGCAGGCTCTCGCCGAGGATCACCGCGCGCTCGTGCGGTGTCCTGCTCCGGGCCACTCGGACCGGTCCCACGACGCTCCACCCGAACAGCACGCCCACCATGCCGAGGATGCCGATGGATTGGCCCGTCGAGAAGTTCGCCCAGCCCTCCGGTCCGACGAGTCGTGACACGACGGGAAGGATGATGAACGGAGCGAAGGCCGAGAGGATCGGCGCCCCTGCGAACCCTGCGAGGCGCAGCATGAAAGGCCGCATCGCCCCCAGTGTATCCGCGCCCGTGCGCGAAACCGGATTCGCGCGGGAACAGTCCCGCGCGGCACGTCACCTAGACTGATCGGCGATGTCCAGGCCACTCGGAGAGCGACGGCTCGCATGAGCGACGCCACGCGGGTGAGCGTATGCATGGCCGCCTACAACGGCTCGAAGTACGTGCGCCACCAGCTGATCTCGATCCTCGAGGAGCTGACGGACGACGACGAGGTCGTGGTAGTCGACGACGCGAGCACGGACGACACCGTCGCGGTCGTCGAGTCGATCGCGGACCCGCGGATCCGGCTGTTCGCGCAGCCGACGAACAGCGGCTACGTCCGCACTTTCGAGACGGCGCTGCTGCGCGCGACCGGCGATGTCCTGCTGCTGGCCGATCAGGACGACGAATGGGTGCCCGGGCGCCGGGCGGTGCTCGTCGAGGCGGCCCTGTCGGCCGGGTTCGCGGCATCCAATCTCGTCTTCCTCGGCAGCGGCGCGCCTCTGCGTTCCCCTTGGACGGGGCGGCCCTGGCGGTTGCGGTCGCAGGCCTCACGGCATGTGGTGCGCAATCAGCTGCGGATCTTCGCCGGTGACGCGCCATACTTCGGCTGCGCCATGGCGATCCGGCGTGACGTGCTGCCGCTGGTGGCCCCGTTTCCGGCGTTCCTCATCGAGTCGCATGATCTGTGGATCGCGACCGTGGCCAACCTCGGTCGCCGGCTGCGCCACGTCGACGAGGTCACCGTGCGCAGGCGTCTCCACGACGCGAACGCGTCGTCGGAGCGCCCCCGCGGGCTCGCGCCGGCGCTCCGGTCGCGGGTGATGCTGGTGCGGGCCCAGTTCGAGGGGGGACGCCCGCGTAGCGGCCGGCGCCCCGGGCACGCCCGGGCCACCACCCGCGCTGCGGATTAGGCACGCGCGCCGCCCGACATACGGCGTCGGTGGGCGAGGCTCTCACAGGGCGAAGATGTGGGCCAGCGTCGATCGCAGCCCGGCGGCTGTCCCATGCCGGAGGACGCCCGGGAGCTCCGTGACGGCATGCAGACGCGACATGAGGCGCACGCGGGCTGTGAAGACCGTGCGCCCCCAACCCCGCTGCTCTGCGAGTTGCCGCGCCAGCGCATAGTAGCGCCGCTCGTCGCGGAAGCGGCGGCCGTCGAGCAGCGTCGTCTGCGATGCGCTGCCCGCGTGCCGGCGGTAGGAGAACGCCCGAATGGGGTTGAAGGCGAGCGTCCCGCCGTCGAACGCGATGTCCATCAGCAGGGCGAGGTCCTGGATGATGGGGAGCCCGTCGCGGAAGTCGATCCGCCGCATCGTCTCGGTGCGGAACGTCAGCGACGGGAAGTAGAGCCAGTCGCCGCGGATGAGACTCGTCGCCATGCGCTCGCCCGTCAGGACCGCGATCCCCGACCCGCCCCGCGGGGCGAGCAGACCTTGCTTGACGCGGTCGACGAGCGGCCTGACGATCCGGCCGTGCTTGTCGATCACCTGCACTCCGGGCTGGATGACGTCGGCGCCCGGCACGGCGGCGATCGTGCGTCGGACGATGGAGACGTAGTCGGGGAGGAGGAGATCGTCGCACCCGAGGATCGTCACGTACTCGCCCTCGGCTCGGCGCACGGCCTCGCGGAAGTTCTCGGTGATCCCGACGTTGACCTGATTGCGCACGTAGGTGACGCGAGGATCGTGCAGTTCCGCGAAGAACGCGGCGACCGAGGCATCCGGATAGCAGTCGTCGATGACGACCAGGCGCCAGTCCGGGTCCTCCTGTTCTCGAACGGAGCGGACGGCGTCGTAGAGGAGAGACGGCTCGCCCCAGAACGGGATGGCGATGTCGAGGGTCATAGCCCTTCGAGACTAGAAGATCCGGCTGGGAAGCCCGTCCGCCGGGCCGCGCCCGAGGGTCATCCGAACCCGTGGTAGGCGTTCCACCCGGTCGCGATGGTGATCGAGGTGTAGCGGCCGCCCTTGCCGTTCCCTCTCGCGAGCGCGACCGATCCGTCGGCGCGCACGGCGATGATGTCGGACGTGCCCGTGCCGTCGAAGTCGCCGGGGCTGAAGACGGCCACCAGCGAGTCCCACCCGGAGGCGAGCCGCACCGCGGACTTGAAGCCGCCCGTGCCCGTCGTCGGGTGGACCACCGCCTCGCCGGTCGTGCGACGTGCGATGAGGTCCCCGAACGAGTCGCCCGTGAAATCACCGGCGTAGAACAGGGCGGTCGCCGAGGCGAACTTCGTCGACACGACGGAAGTCCCGCCTGTCCAGCCGCCCTTGCCGTTCCCGCGATGGAGGATCAAGGCGCCGGCGAGGTTCACGCCGAGGACGTCCGTGTAGCGGTCGCCGTCGAAGTCGATCCCGCCGACGATCAGGCGATAATCGCCCCAGCCCGTCCCGATGGAGGTGGGCGCCGCATACGAGCCGCCGCCGGTGCCCCGCATGAGCTCGAAGTATCCCTGGCGTACGCGCCCGATGTCGCTGATGCTGTCGCCGGTGAAATCGCCGAGCGTGACCAGCTTGTCGTCGGGCAGCCAGCCGGAGCCGATCACCGAACGGCTCTGCCACTTGCCGGTGCCGGTTCCGCGATGGAGGATCAGCCGGCCCTGCGCATCCCGTGACAGCACGTCGGAGTCGAAGTCGCCGTCGGCGTCGCCCGTGCCCGGGGCTCCCGCGGTCTTGGCCCAGCCGAAGATCTGCACCCAGTACGTCGAGTAGCACGTGCCCTTCGCATATCCGACCCCCATCCCCGTGTACTTCGTGTTGAGGATGTTGGCCTTGTGACCGGCGGAGCCCATCCAGGCGGTGACGACGGCGCTCGCGCTGTATCCCGCGGCGATGTTCTCCCCGGTCGCCGACCAGCCGGCCTTCGCCACGCGATTCGCTCGCCAGGTCGCGGTGCTGTGGGCGAACGTGCACGTGTTGGCGAGGTGCTGGGCCCACGCCTTCGCCGCCTTGTCAAGGGCAGGGTCCGAGATCAGCGGCTTCAGGCCGGCCTTGGTGCGCTGCGCGTTGGTCTGCGTGAAGACGCTCGCGGCGTCGCCGGTTGCGGCCTGCGCCGGGGCGGCGGTGGCGATGCCCGCACCGACGATGAGGACGCTGGACAAGACGATGGAGAGGATGCGGGCGCGCATGGCGAGCCCTCCTTTGCACGCTGGGTTCGTACAAACGACATGGGCCTGGGGACGCCCGGGCGCCCGGGTTAAGCGCCTCCGATCACGGTAGCGGAGGGACTGGTGTGAAAGAAGTGCACTTCTGTCCCCTCTTCGGGGGACAAGAGGGGCGCGTTTCGGCGTGTCGAACCGCCTTGTGCGCCGTCGACAGCTATGTTGGCGCGCCGGCGTCGCGGTGTCCCGGCCGCTTCGGGATCTCGCTCAGGTCCCGTGCGAACGCCCCCGGTAAGCTGATCCGGTGCGGCGGTGCGTTGTGCCCGCCGCGTCGCCGTGTGCGCGGCATCCGTCTCACGAAAGCATCTCACCGCCATGGATCTCCTCGTCGTCGGCTCGGGCTTCTTCGGGCTCACCATCGCGGAACGGGCCGCGGCATCCGGTCGCAAGGTCACCGTGATCGACCGTCGTCCCCACATCGGCGGCAACGCGTACAGCGAAGACGAGCCGACCACCGGCATCGAGGTGCATCGCTACGGGGCACACCTCTTCCACACGTCGAACCCCGGCGTGTGGGAGTACGTCAACCGCTTCACGACCTTCACCGACTACGTCCACCGCGTCTACACGAACCACAAGGGAGTGGTCTTCCCTCTGCCGATCAACCTCGGCACGATCAATCAGTTCTTCCAGGCGGCGTATTCACCCGACGAGGCGAAGGCGCTCGTTCACGAGCTGGCGGGGGAGTTCGACGCGAAGGATGCCGCGAACCTCGAGGAGAAGGGCATCGCCCTGATCGGGCGCCCCCTGTACGAGGCGTTCATCCGCGACTACACCGCGAAGCAATGGCAGACCGACCCGAAGGACCTGCCCGCCGAGGTCATCAGCCGGCTCCCGGTGCGGTACACCTACGACAACCGCTATTTCAACGACACGTGGGAGGGCCTGCCCACCGACGGCTACACGGCGTGGCTCGAGCGCATGGCCGATCACCCGAACATCGAGGTCCGGCTCGACACCGACTTCTTCGACGCGTCGCAGCCCTTCAA
>NZ_JAYRDE010000001.1:47442-98255 GCF_041909575.1 Microbacterium sp.
GGCGGCGACGGTCGGACAGCTGCCGGTCGTCTACACAGGCCCCGTCGACCGCTACTTCGACTACGCCGAGGGCGCGCTGTCGTGGCGCACGCTGGACTTCGAGGAGGAAGTGCTCGAGGTCGGCGACTTCCAGGGCACCCCCGTCATGAACTACGCCGACGCGGACGTGCCGTACACGCGCATCCACGAGTTCAAGCACTTCCACCCCGAGCGCGCCGACCGGTACCCGGCCGACCGGACCGTCGTGATGCGCGAGTACTCGCGGTTCGCCACGCGCGAGGACGAGCCGTACTACCCGGTCAACACCCCGGAGGACCGCGCCGGGCTGGTCGCCTACCGCGAGCTCGCGAGGGGCGAGCGGGGCGTGCTGTTCGGCGGCAGGCTCGGCACGTACCAGTACCTCGACATGCACATGGCCATCGGCGCCGCGCTGTCGATGTGGAACAACCAGCTCGCGTGAGCGGCGCTGCGCGCGAGCCGCGGCGGTTCCTCAGTCGCTGAGCAGTGCTTCGATCTCGTCGGCCAGGTACGGCGCGACGGTGCGGGCGTAGGTGTCGGTGATGTGCCGGCCGTCGCGGTACACGACGACGTTCCCGATGACCGGTCGGCACAGGTCGTCGCAGTAAAGGTGCGTCAGGTCGATCGCGTGCGCGTTCTCGGCGATCGCGACCGCTTCGCGCACGCCGTCCGGCGGCATCACCGACGACAGCGGCAGAGCGCACTCCTGCGCGCCCCGCTCGCCGCTGCGCACGACGCAGTCGACCGTCTCGGCCGTCAGGCGCGGGTTGTCGACGAGGGCGATGAGGGGGATGTCGAGGTCGCCTCGCGCGTTCCACGCCGATGCCATTCCCTCGACCATCGTCGACATGGCGACGGCCGGGTCTGCGATGTCGACCTCGTCGGCGAGCGCCCGTCGCGCCTTCACCGCGAGGATCGCATCGAGCCCAGCCTGCTCCTGGACGTACTCCTGCAGACTGGCGCGCCATTCGGTGCATGCGTCGGCGAGCGCCCTGCTGTCCTGATGAAGGTCGTGCGTGGTCCAGTAGCACGCCGCGCGCCCCGCCAGGTCGATGCGCCAGTTCCGATCTTCGGCAACCTCTTCGAGGCCCGCGAGAAGAGCTTTCGCGTGGGAGTCGCCGACGACCAGGAGGTGGCGCTCGTAACCGGACGCCGGCCCCAGCGTGCACACGTTGAGGGTCGCGTCGGTGCCCGTCGACCAGCAGTCGGGCCGAGCGGAGATGTCGTTCGGGGCATCCTCCGGCGCGGGGAGCAGCACGCCCTCCAGTGCCGCTGAGTGGGCGCAGCCGGGATCGGCCATCGACGCCGCCCCGAAGCACGGCAGATCCTGCTGGAGGATCTCACCCGCCAGCAGGGCACGGTTGGAGGCGTCCTGAGCCGCCACCACCAGTCCGCTCGCGGGGATCGCCGCGACGGCGACCATCGAGACGGCCATCACGATGGCGACGGTCCTCGGTCGCGCGCGGCCGAGGAGCCGGGGCGAGAACCGGATCGGGTCCTCCCAGAACTTCGTCGAGAACCAGGCGACGGCGAACGTCCCTGCGAGGATCGCGACCTTCTCCAGATTGGTCAGCGGGTGGCCGGTGACGTAGGGGAGCAGCACGATGGGCGGCCAGTGCCAGAGGTAGATCGCGTACGACGTGCCGCCGATAACCGCGATCGGGCGAAGCCTGCCGCCCGCGGCGAGGATCGATCCCGCCCCGGCGTACAGCACGAGTGCCGTGCCCAGCACCGGCAGCGCAGCGGCGTATCCGGGGAACGGCGTCGCCGCGCCATAGCCGGCGATCGCGACGAGGATCATCGCGACTCCGGCGGTCACCGCGACCGCCTTCACGAGCGTGTGCTTCGCCAGTGCGAGCGCACCGACGAGCCCGCCGATGCCGAACTCCCACATCCGCGTGGCGGTCGAGAAGTACGCAGTGGCCCCGGACCAGCTGGTCAGCCAGATGCTGTAGCCGAAGGACAGAGCGGTGAGTATCGCGAGGCTCACGACGATGGATCGCCGCGCGCCCCACTTCATGCGGCGCGCCCACGCGGCGACGCCGAGCATCACCAGCGGAAGGGCGATGTAGAACTGCTCCTCGACCGACAGCGTCCAGAAGTGCTGCACCGGCGACGCGATGTTGTCGGCGGCCAGGTAGTCCACGCTGCTCTGCGCGAGTGCCCAGTTCTCGACGTAGAAGATCGAGGCCAGCGCCTCCCGCAGCGTCTGGGCGAGCACGGTCGGCGGCATGACCATGAGGGCGGCGACGGAAGTCAGTGCCAGCACGAGCAGGGCCGCCGGGAGAAGTCGCTTCGCCCGGCGCGCCCAGAACTGCCCGATGCGGATCCGTCCCGTCTCCGAAACCTCCCGGAGCAGATGCGCGGTGATGAGGAAGCCGCTGATGACGAAGAAGACGTCGACGCCGACGAACCCGCCCGTCACGCGGTCGGGCCAGAGGTGGAAGAGCACGACGGCCAGCACGGCGAGTGCTCGCAGGAGCTGGATGTCGGGCCGGAACTCCTCCCGGGCGCGGGCGGCTCGACGCGTCGACAATGACCGCCGCGTGCCGGCCGAGCCGGTCGCGTCGATGATGGCGACCCTCTCGGAGGAGCCAGCCGGAGCGGCCATGCCCTCTCCATTCGTCGGTACCGCGCGCAAGTCTAGGTGACGCGGACCGGTGCATCCGCCCGCGCCCGTGGGTCGCCGGCGTCGAGCACCGGGACGATTCGGACTGGCCCCTAGAATCGAGACCGTGACCACCGCAGCAGTCGGCGCGCCCGGATCGCCGAGGCGGTATCTCCACTCGCTGTGGCTGCTGTCCGCACGCGACCTCAAGGTGCGGTACGCGACGAGCGCGCTGGGCTATCTGTGGTCGATCCTGGATCCGCTCGTGATGAGCGCCATCTACTGGTTCATCTTCACCCAGGTGTTCCAGCGCTCCGCGGGCCTCGAGCCCTACATCGTCTTCCTCATCACGGCGCTGCTCCCGTGGGTGTGGTTCAACGCGTCGGTGTCGGACTTCACCCGCGCGTTCAACAAGGATGCGCGGCTCGTGCGCTCCACGGCGATCCCGCGGTCGATCTGGGTCAACCGGATCGTCCTGTCCAAGGGGATCGAGTTCCTCTGCTCTCTGCCCGTTCTGGCGTTGTTCGTGATCGGTGCCTCGTTCACCAGCACCCCCGTCCAGCTGAACTGGGGCCTGCTCCTGTTCCCGGTGGCGGTGCTGCTGCAGACGGTGCTGCTGGTCGGACTCGGCCTGCTCGTTGCTCCGCTCTGCGTGATCTGGACCGATCTCGAGCGCACCACGAAGCTGATCCTGCGCGCCCTGTTCTACGCCTCGCCCGTGATCTACGGCGTTTCCGACCTCCCCGGTATCTTCGAGACGCTCGCGGCGTTCAATCCGCTGGCCGGGATCTTCGCGCTGTACCGAGTCGGTTTCTTCGCCGAGGAGTGGGACCCCTGGGTCATCGGCGTGGGAGCGGCTATGAGCGTCGGGTTCCTCGTGCTCGGCCTGCTGGTCTTCCGCCGGCTCGAGCGTCCCCTCCTGAAGGAGCTGTGATGACGGCATCCGACCACGCCATCGAGGTTCAGGGCCTCGGCGTGCGCTTCCGCCGCAACCGGCGCGGACGCCGCAGCCTCAAGGACCTGTTCGCAGACTCGTCGCGTCGCTCCAAGCCGGGCGAGTTCTGGGCGCTGCGCGACGTGTCCTTCGACGTGCGTCCGGGCGAGTCGATCGGGGTCGTCGGGCGCAACGGCCAGGGCAAGAGCACGCTGCTCAAGCTCGTGGCAGGCGTCCTCATCCAGGACGAGGGCACGGTGACGGTCAACGGCGGCGTCGCCCCGCTCATCGAGATCACCGGCGGCTTCGTGGGGGATCTGACGGTGCGCGAGAACGTCCGCCTCACCGCGGGACTGCACGGGATGCCGAAGGCCGAGGTCGCTCGCCGGTTCGACGGGATCATCGATTTCGCCGAACTCCGGGAGTCCATCGACACGCCCTACAAGCACCTCTCCAACGGCATGAAGGTGCGGCTCGCCTTCGCCGTGGTGTCCCAGCTCGAGGAGCCGATCCTCCTCGTCGACGAAGTGCTCGCGGTCGGCGACAAGGCCTTCAGGGAGAAGTGCTACCAGCGCATCGACGAACTGCTCGCCGAAGGTCGCACGCTGTTCTTCGTCAGCCACAGCGAGCGCGACCTGCGACGTTTCTGCACGCGCGGCCTGTACCTCGACAAGGGGCGCCTGCAGATGGATGCCCCGATCGGCGAGGTGCTCGACAGGTACAACGCCGACTACGGCACCTGACAGGCAACCTCCAGCAGGACCTCGGCTAAGATGCTGAGGGCCGCAGCTGTGACCGAGTTGCTCATCGTCCTCACCTCGGCCACGGCATTCGCCTCGCTCCCCGCCGGTTCTGCGGAAAGACCAAGTATCCCAATGCGCGTATTCATCCAGATCCCTTGTCTGAACGAGGAGCAGACCCTGCCCCTCGTCCTCGCGGGGATCCCCACTCACATCGACGGGGTCGACGAGATCCACATCCTGATCGTCGATGACGGCTCGACCGACCGCACCGTGGAGGTCGCCCGCGAGCTCGGCGTCGAGCACTTCGTCTACCACACCCGCAACATGGGCCTCGCGCGGTCGTTCCGCGACGGCGTCGACTACGCCCTCCAGCACGGCGCGGACATCGTCGTCAACACCGATGGAGACAACCAGTACCCGCAGGAGCGGATCGCGGACCTCGTCCAGCCGATCCTGCGCGGCGAGGCGGACATCGTGATCGGCGACCGGCAGACGAAGACGATCGCGCACTTCTCGCCGTTCAAGAAGCTCATGCAGGGAGTCGGCAGCGCCGTCGTGAACTTCGCCGCGGAGACCGACCTCCCGGATGCCGCGAGCGGCTTCCGCGCCTACTCTCACGAGTCGCTGATCCGCCTCAACGTCGTCACGCAGTTCAGCTACTGCATGGAGACGATCATCCAGGCCGGCAACAAGCGGCTGCGGATCGCGAGCGTGCCCGTCACCACGAACCCGAAGACTCGCGAGTCCCGCCTCTTCAAGAACATCTTCCAGCACATGGGACGCTCCGCGCAGGCGATCATGCGCAGCTACGTGATGTTCAAGCCGCACGCGGTGTTCCTCACCCTCGGCGCACTGTTCTTCATCGGCGCGGCGATCCCGTTCGGGCGTTTCATCGTGCTCACGGCGATGGGCGTGGCGGGTGACCACATCCAGTCACTGATCCTGGGATCCGCGATGCTCGTCGGGGCACTGCTGAGCATCGCGCTCCTGGTCATATCCGACATGCTCCGCACCAACCGGACGCTCGTCGAGGACGCCCTGGAGAGGATCAAGCTGCTGCAGTATGCGCCCGATCGCACTCTCGACCCCCGCCAGGTCACCGCAGCCGAGGGAGCCCAGCACCCCTCACTGACCGTGAGCGCCGTCGCCGTCGAAGCGCGAACGCCCTCGCAGCATCGAGCGACACGAGGATGACGACATCCTCGCCGACGACGTTCCGGGAAGCGGCGTCGTCGGGCGAACGGGTGATGACGGGATTCCGTCCCGAGATCCAAGCCCTGCGGACGGTCGCCGTGCTGGGCGTGATCGTCTTCCACCTCTGGCCCGGTGCGCTCCCCGGCGGATACGTCGGCGTGGACGTCTTCTTCGTGATCTCCGGCTACCTCATCACCCTGCACCTCGTGCGAGAGCACGAGCGGACGGGGCGGATCGCGCTCAGCCGGTTCTATGCGCGCCGGATCCGTCGCCTGCTGCCGGCGGCGATGCTCGTGCTGATCACGACGGCGATCGCCGTGATCGTCCTCGTCCCGATCGATCGCATGATGGGATTCCTGCGGCAGATCGCGGCCAGCGCGCTCTATGTGGAGAACTGGGTCCTGGCCGCCGAGTCGGTCGACTACTTCGCCACTGACGGCCCCGAGTCACCGGTCCAGCACTACTGGTCGCTGTCGGTCGAGGAGCAGTTCTACCTCGTCTGGCCGCTGCTGATCATCTTGGCCCTGGTGGTGGCCGCGCGACGCGGCGGGGACGCGTCCCGCGTCGTGCTCGGCATCCTCGGGGCCGTCGCGATCGCGGGATTCGGGTTCGCCGCGTTCGCGACCGCCCTCGCTCCGCAGCCCGCCTACTTCTCCACGTTCGCCCACGTCTGGGAGTTCGCGGCGGGAGCGATCCTGGCAGTGATGCACGCCCGCGGGTCGGACCCCGGCCGAGTAAACGCCGGCTGGGGTGCAGGGCTCCTGTGGGCGAGCTTCGCGGCGATCGCCGCCTCGATGTTCCTGTTCTCGTCGGGCACCGCCGTCCCGGGACCGTGGACCGCAGTGCCCGTGGCGGCGGTGATCATCATCATCGCGGTGGGACAGTCATCCGCGAGGTGGTCGCCGACGCCGCTCGTGAACTCCCGTCCTGTGCAGTTCCTGGGAGACACGTCCTATTCGGCGTATCTGTGGCATTGGCCGCTCATCGTGCTGATCCCGTACGCGATCGGGCGCGAACTCGACCTCGTCGACAATCTGATGATCTTCGCCGCCACGATCGTGCTCGCGTGGGGGACGAGGGCGCTCATCGAGAAACCACCCGTGCGCAGCGCCTTCTGGTCGAAACGATGGGTCAGCTACGGGTTCGCCGCCGTCTCCGCCGCCGTCGTCGTCGCGGTGTGCGTGGTGCCTACGGTGGCCATTGCCGAGCAGTCGTCTGACGCCGTGGATCGCATCATCGCAGGGGTGGACGACCCGACCTCGTGCGTCGGCTCGCGCAGCCTGGCGCCCGCGGCGGTGTGCGAGCCGAGTGCGGCCGAGGTCGCCGACCCGACGCTCGCCCTGGGAGAGACCGAATACGAGGACCTTGCGGTCGACGTCGCGGCACGGACGGGTTCGGCGGCAGACTGCGCGGCAGGACGATTCGACTCCCGCGTGTGCACATTCGAGCCTGACGTGGCATCTGGAACGACGATCGCCGTGGTGGGCGACTCGCACGTCGAGCACCTGCTTCCGGCCCTCGCCTGGCTCCCCGCGAGCACCGGCTGGACCGTCGATGTGTACGACAAGCGGTCGTGCCCCTTCATCGATCCCGCGTGGCGGGCCGAGGGCGGCGCGGAGTACAAGCAGAACGAGCCCGACTGCATCCGCTGGAGGGAGCAGATGCTCACGGACCTGGCCGCCGATCCCGAGATCGCCGCGGTCGTCACGACGACGTACGCGCATCGGGTCGGCGTGGACGGCGACGCCGCCGCCCAGGAATCGATGACGGCCGCTCTCCGCCAGACCTGGAAGGTGCTCGAGGATGCCGGCAAGCGCGTGGTCGTGATCGCCGACACCCCTCTGGCCAGACAGAATGACATGACGCAGTGCCTGGAGGACGCGGGATCCCCTCTGGACTGCGCGTGGGACCGGGAGTCCGCACTGCCGTCCGATCCACTCGCGGCGTCGGTCGACGCGTCGTCGACGGCGCAGACCCTCGTCGACCTGACCGACGATTTCTGCCGTCCCGAGGCGTGTCTCGCGCTGGCGGGAGGGATGCCCGTGTATGCCGACCGGCACCATATCCTTCCCGGGTACGCGCTCACTCTGGCGCCCGCTCTGCGGGTCGGGATCGAGCGATCACTCGCCCGGTGATCCTGTTCGGAGCGGCCGTATCAGGGGTGTACAGTCGCACGGGTGGAAAGCACGGCCGTAACCCCCGAGCTCGTCATCCGCGCCGCGCTGGAGTGCCTGTTCGTGGTCGCGGTGCTCGCTGGGCTCCTCTGGTTCACCGACCTGCGAAAGCGCTTCTTCGCCCTCGGGGCCGGCGCCCTGGCGGTGGTGTACATCGTGGTCGGCGCCTGGTTCGTCGTGCAGATGGTGGACCGCTGGCAGTACGACTACGCGCAGAAGGTCTCGTACATCCCGCTCACCAGATTCGCCATGTACCAGGCGCAGCTCGCCGAGTCCGTCGAGCAGAGCTACTCCTGGCAGGCCACGCTGGCCGATGGCACCCAGAGGGAGGTCAATATCGCCGAGGAGTTCTCGGCGATCGGTCTGCCCCCGTTGTCGACCCGCATGCGGGTCCTGCTGGAGTGGGTTCAGGAGCCGGACGGCTCCGAGCACCGCGCGCAGGCCGAGGAAGAGCTCTCCCTCTACGCGCTCGCGCTCGCCCGCGCGCTCGAGGAGGACGGCGTGGAGCCGGTCGAGATCGGGTTCTACCGCGTCACAGGAACTCCGGGCGACGTGACGTCTGAACTCATGACGTCCTGGCCCGTCGAGGAGTTGGTCGAACGATGATCCGTGTGAGACTCCACGAAGGCGCCACCGCCGAATCCCTCGGCCTCGCGAGGATCCTGATCTTCGCGATCTGGGCCGTGTACGTCCTCGTGGACCCGATCCAGCGTCTCGCGCTGATTCCGAGCGAGCTCTTCCATCCGTTCGGGGTCTTCCAGTGGCTGCCGACGGAGTTCTGGACGGCGCTGCTCACGCCCGCGGGTCTCCTTGGCCTGACGCTCGTGTGCCTCGCCCTGTTCGTCTGGGCGGGGATCGGTCTGCCGGCGGCACGATGGGCTGCAGGCGCGGCGGTGGTGTGCGCACTGGTGTACCTGCAGGTGAAGAAGGGGTTCGGGGGCCACTTCGATCACCGCGAACTGACTCTGGTCTACGTGACAGCGGCGCTGCTGCTCACTCCGGCATGGGATGCCTTCGCTGTGCGACGGCCTGCGGCGCGCCCACGACGGCAGGATGTGTACCGCGCGTCGCTGATCCTGCTGAGCCTCGTGGTGATCCTGCAGTACGTGTTCATCGGCGCCGCGCGCATGTTCATCGGCGGGCCCGGGGTGTTCATGGGCGGCACGCTGCAGAACTGGATCGAGAACCGAAATCTCCGCCCGAATCCGTTCGGGTTCGACATCGGAACCGCCTTCCTGGATCCCGTCTGGGCCGTCCCGCTCGACCTGCTCTTCCTCGGGGGAACGATCCTCGAGATCGCCGCGATCATCGTCCTGTTCCTGCCGCCCGGCTGGTTCAAGATCCTGTTCGTCGTCGGGTTCGCGGTGTTCCACATGTCGATCTTCCTGCTGATGAACGTCGCCTTCCCCGAGAACATCGTCCTGCTCCTGCTGTTCTTCGATCTCGCGTGGCCGCTGCGTCGGATGCGGCGAGGCCACGAGGACGCGGGCGTCGCGTTCGTCGACCCCGGCAACGCGCGCGCGACGACGGTGCGCCAGCGAGCGGCCGATGCATCGCGGATCTCGTTCGAGGATCGCATCGACGCACGGGGCGGACTCGAGTTCCGCGCGGAGTCGGGGGCGATAGCCGAGGGCGAGGCCGCCCGCACAGAGATCCTCTACCGCACTCCCGGGCGACTGGTTGCCGCGTGGACGCGCGACCGCATCCTGCGACGTCGCGGGCCCCTACGGTCCGACCGATCCGGGGTCGGGCGATGGCTTTTCGGCCCCGTCGCCTCGTGAGATCTCAGTCGTCGACCCCGAGTTCCGGTGCGCCGAGTCCGAAGCGGTCGCGGAGGGCGAACAGGGCCGCCTGATAGCCGGACATGCCGTGGACACCCGTCGCCGGAGGGGTCGAGGATGAGCCCAGGTAGACGCCCGGGATCGGAGTGCGCCACGGCACCGGCGAGAGGATGGGACGTCGAAGCAGCTGCGCTAGTGTGACTGCGCCCGCCGAGATGTCGCCGCCGACGTAGTTCGGGTTGTAGTCGGCGAACTGTGCCGCGCTGCGTGCGGCGCTGCCGAGGATCGTGTCGCGGAACCCCGGTGCGTGGCGCTCGATCTGGGCGGTGACGATCTCCGTGGGGTCCAGCGTGGATCCGCGCGGCACGTGCGTGTACGCCCAGACCACGTGTTGCCCGGCCGGGGCACGGCTCGGATCCACGACCGTCGGCTGCGAACCGAGGACGTAGGGCCGGGACGGGTGGCGTCCCGCCGCCACCTCGGCCTCGGAGTGGGCGATCTGTGCGCGCGTGCCGCCGATGTGGAAGGTCGGCGCGGCGCGCAGGTCGGGGTCCGCCCACGGCACCGGCTCGGACAGCGCGAAGTCGACCTTCGCGACGGCGTCACCGTAGCGGAATCGTGACAGCGCGCGGCGGTACGACCCGGAGAACGTCGTGCCGCCGAGCTCGAGGAGGCCCCGCGCGCTCACATCCAGCACGGTCGCCCGTGCGGCGGGCAGGTCGCGGAGATCGACGATCCGCGTGCCCGTGGTGATGCGGCCACCATGCGCGATCAAGTCGGCAGCCATCGCATCCGCGATCGTCTGGCTCCCTCCGATCGGGATCGGCCAGCCGTGGGCGTGCGCATGGCCGGCCAGCGTGATGGCCACGCCGGCCGGGGCTATGCCGGGCAGTCTGCCGATGGAGTGGGCGGCGACCCCCGTGAGCATCGCTGGCGCGATGTCCTCCCTGAACCGCAACGACCACGCGGGGGATCCTTGCTCGAGCACCCGCAAGCCGAAACGGGCGACCGTCACCGGGTTCGCGGGAATCCTCAGCAGAGGGGATCCGGTGAACCGGCCGATCCGGTCCGGGTGAGCCGACACCGGAGCGAACAGACGGCGCCATGCCGTGCCATCGCGCCCCAGGCGCTCCGCCGTGCGGTCGAGATCGCGGTAGGCGATTCCGGCGGGTCTGCCTTCGAGGGGATGCGCGTACGAGATCTCGGGTACGACCATTTCCACCCGTCGCTCCAACTCGAACGCGCGGAAGAACGGAGATGGGGGAGCCATGGGATGAACGGCCGAGCAGACGTCATGGCGAAAGCCGGGCAACGTCAACTCCGCGGTCCGGGTGCCGCCGCCCACGGTGCCCGCCGCTTCGAACAGCTCGACCCGGAGACCGGCACGGGCGAGGGTGACCGCGGCGGCGAGCCCGTTCGGCCCGGCCCCCACGACCACGGCATCGACTGAGCTCACGGGAACCCACCCTAGTCGCAGCCCTGCGCGCAGGGCGATCAGCAGGCGCCCGGGGCGATTGCGGTAGGCTGTCTCGGTCCCCGCGCCGTCCCCCACGGCTGTTCCCTGCCACCCGCCACCTCTGGAGCGCTCCTCCGTGTCTGAACCGAGTCTCGGCGATGCCGGAGAGATCGACCCCGCCGTGTCGCGTCGACGGCGGAGGCGCCGCCTCGTGCGGTGGGTCGTCACCATCGCCGTGCTGGCGATCGTGGGGTGGTTCTTCGCGAACTCCCTGGTGCAGAACTGGTCAGAGGTCGCGGCCCAGGACCTCGAGTTCCATCCGCTCTGGATTCTCACGACGGTGCTGTTCATCATCGCCGTTCCGGTGTCGGGCGTGCTGTGGGGAGGCATCGTGCGGACCTTGGACAGCTCCGCGAGAGTCAGCCTCCGGGAGGCTGTCGCGGTCCAGTGCGCGTCGTGGGTGCTGAAGTACGTCCCCGGTCAGGTCGGCTCCGTCGTGAACAAGACGGTGTGGGCGGGGAAGAAGAGCATCAGCCGGACGCTGGTCATCATCAGCTTCATCTATGAGAACGTGTTCCTGCAGCTGGCGTCGCTGGTGCCGGGGACGATCATCATCCTCATCAGCCTCGGCCCCGATGTCTTCGGGGACAACGTCACGCTGCTCCTGCTGCCCGTGCTCGCGATCGTGCCGCTCGCGATCGTCAGCTGGAAACCGGTGTTCCACCGGATTCTCGATTTCCCGGCTCGGCGCGTGCTGAAACGGGAGATCCCGCGGGAGTACTTCCTGTCGACCCCCCGGACCATGCTGTTCGCGGCGGGCTTCGGCGTGCCGCGAGCCATCAACGGCGCAGGGTTCGTCGTTCTCGCGGCGACGATCGTTCCACTGTCGCCCTCCGACTGGCTCCCCTTCGCAGCGGCGTACGTCCTGGCAGGGGCGATCGGCGTACTGGCGGTGTTCGTCCCCAGTGGCCTGGGAGTGCGCGAGGCGGTCATCGTCGCCATCCTCAGCGCGTACATCCCCGTCCCCCAGGCGATCGTGCTCAGTCTGATCGCGCGACTGCTCGCCACGGTCGGCGCCGCCGGCGTCGCCCGGGTCTAAGCCCGCGTCCCTCTCACCATCCCCAAGGAGCATCGCCCATGACCGGCCCCCGCATCACGATCATCGGCTCGGCGCTGTCCGGCAACAAGGGGGCGGCGGCCATGCTGGAGGCGGCGATCCAGACGCTCGAGGAACGACTCGACGACCCGCGATTCACCCTGTTCAGCATGTATCCCGCCGAGGATGCAGCACAGAACCCCTATCCGAACCTCGACATCGTCGCGGCATCCCCCCGGCAGCTCGGCGTGACGATCAACAGCCTCGCCCTCGCCTACCGGATCCTCCCGTTCCTGCGTCCGCTGCTGCGCCGCCGGTCGAAGGCGATCGACGCCCTCGCGGGCAGCGCAGTCCTCCTCGACCAGGGCGGGATCACCTTCACCGACGGTCGTGAGAAGTTCCTCCTGTACAACATCGCCTCCATCCTCCCGGCGCTGAACACCCGGACGCCGGTCTTCAAATGCGCGCAGGCGGTCGGCCCGTTCACCAATCCGGTGAACCGTCGTGCGTCCCGCACGTTCCTGCCGAAGGTGCGCACTCTCGTGACCCGGGGGCGAATCACCCACGAGTACGCGGAAGGCCTCGGCCTCCGCAACCTGTTCGCCGGGGCCGACTACGCCTTCTCCCTCGAGCTCGACGGGACGGAGGAGGCGGCAGTGGCGGCGCACGTCGATCTCGGCTTCTTCGACGGCGACGTCGTCGGCGTGTGCCCGAGTGTCGTCCTGCAGAAGAAGGTGGACCAGCGCGGCGGCGACTACGTCGGCCAGCTCGTGACGTTCATCGAGGCGGTCCGCGCGCAGGGCAAGCGGGTCCTCCTCATCCCGCACAGCGTCCGCACCGGCACGGAGAAGACGCACAACAACGATCTCCCGCTGTGCCGCGACATCCACGCCCGGCTCCAGCCGGGCGACGACCTCCTCTTCGTGGATCGCGAGCTCACCTCGCAGCAGCTGCGCTACCTGATCGGTCGGTGCGGGCTGTTCGTCGCGAGCCGCTTCCACGCCATGGTCTCCTCGCTGGCCATGGCGGTGCCGACGCTGGTCATCGGATGGAGCCACAAGTACCGCGAGGTCCTGGAGATGTTCGACCTCGAGGAGTGGGCCTTCGGACACGACCAGCTGACCCCGGAGCATCTCGCCGCGCGCTTCGCCGACCTCGACGCGCGGCGGGCCGAGGTGAAGACGAAGCTGGACGACCACCTGCCGGGCGTGAAGCGCACATCGGTCAGGCAGGCCGACCTCATCGCCGACCTCGTTCGAAGCCGGTCGTGACGGGTTCTGCGCCCGCAGCCGCCGCCGACGATGTCGGAAGCCGCGCGTCGGGGCGCTTCGCGTACCCGGCCGCGGTGCTCGGCCTGGTCCTGCTCGTCCTCGGTCTCGCGGGCTCCTGGGCCCTGACCATCCCTCCGTTCCAGGGCCCGGACGAGGTGGCGCACTACAACTCCGTCGCGCGTCTCGTGGAGGGCGGCGGCTGGCCCCGCCCGTATGACGCGAAGATCACGGACGCCACCGTCACGGCCGTCGCGGAGTCGGGCTCGGCCTACCAGGATCAGGGCCTGCCCGTGCTGCCCCGCCCGGATGACAGGTCACTGCTCCTGGAGGGGCAGGAGTGGGAGCGCAACGGCACGGACCAGATGGTGCAGCATCCGCCTCTCGCCTACGCGGTGATCGCGTCGGTGGTGAAGGTGCTCGGTGGGGCCGACCTCCGCTGGGATCACGCCCAGCTGATCATGCGCGCGGTGTCCGCTGTGATGCTGTGCGCGTCGGTGCCGTTCCTCGTCGGAACCGCGCGCCGTATGACTGGGAGCCGGATCGCCGGCGTCGTCGGCGGGGCCGGCGTGCTGCTCGTCCCGTTCTTCTCGAACGTCGGAGGCTTCGTCACCAACGATGCCCTTCTGATCACCCTCTGCTCAGCTGCGCTCTTCTTCGCCGTGAGCGCGACGACGGGCAGGCGCCCGCTCCTCCTGCTCGCGGCGGCCGGGGCCGCGCTGGGCCTGGCTCTGCTCACCAAGGGCCTCGCTCTCTTCCTCATTCCGGTCATCGCGGTCTTCGCGATCATGACGGCGGTCACGCTGACGGGCTGGCTCCGCAGATTCGCGGCCGTCGCGATTCCGC
Source organism: Microbacterium sp. (assembly GCF_041909575.1). GTDB lineage: Bacteria > Actinomycetota > Actinomycetes > Actinomycetales > Microbacteriaceae > Microbacterium. Next base: position 61,561 of record NZ_JAYRDE010000001.1, read on the forward strand.
TCGCGGTCGCCTTCTGCGTAGGCGGCTGGTGGTGGCTGCGCAACATCCTGATTCTCGGGCGGATCCAGGCCAACCAGCTGGGGGACAGGGAGTCGCGCCTGGAGGCTGCCGACGGGTACGACCCGTGGCTGTTCGTGGGCAACTTCATCGTGCGCTTCAACCGGACGTTCTGGGGCCGGGGCGCTCGCGAGGATCTCGCCTTCCCGACCTGGATCGTCGACGCCGCGGGCGTGCTCCTGGTGCTGGCGGTCATCGCCTCGTTCTTCCTCGCGCGCCGTCGACTCGCGCTGGCGGTGCTGTGGGCGTTCCCCGTGCTGATCCTCGCCACGATCGCCGCGAATGCGCACTCGATCTACTGGGACCTCGGGGATCCGTCGCGGGGTGTGCAGGGCCGGTACATCTTCGCGGGCATCGCCGCAATGGCCGCGACCCTCGGCATCCTGTTCGCGGCGCTCTCCAAGCGGCTGCCGATCCGGGCGGGTGTCAGCGGGGCGGTCGCCCTCATCGTGGGTGGCGTGGTCTCCGCCGCGGGACTCGTCTGGGTGTTCGGCCGCGTGTGGGGAGCAGCGGGCGTGGCTGCCGCCGGGCAGGCCCACGGAGTGGCTCCGTGGCTCTACGTCGCCACCGGCGTTCTGGGGCTGTGCGGGCTGGTGATCGCGGCTGCCGCGCTGGTCTCCGCCGAGGATGCCCAGGGGCGTCTCCGCTAGACTCGAGCCGGGTAACGGTCGGCCGTCCGTGCGTGGTCGGTGCAGGAAGGAAGCGATGCGCGCTGGCGTCAAGACTCGGGTGATGAACAGAGCGAAGGCGCTTGCGCTCTCCCGGCGACTGGACGGTGTCCTGAATCTCCTCGCCCTTCCCGTCGCCATGCGCCGCCGGGGTGTCAACCCGGTCGTCGCCGACTACTACGGCATGGTCATCGGGCGCCGGTTCGAGAGCGACGAGGCGGCGGCGGAGCACTACTTCCGCGAGGGATGGCGCCTCGGCGTCATTCCGACGCCCTTCCTGCACGTGCCGGCGGCACGAGTTTCCACGGCGATGTCCTTCCTCCTGCGGCACGAGCTCGCGAGGCTCGCCCGCGGCGCCGAACCGCGCGGTGCGATCATCGGCGATCCTGCGCGGATGCTGGACCTCGTCGACCTGCAGGGGTTCGTCGGGGCCCGTGGCGGCTGGCTGGCCGAGCTGACGCGGCGCGTGCGCGCCGATCCGCAGTCCGTGACCCTCGTCCTCGGCGTGAGGCGCGTGGTCTGGCGTGACTTCCTCGCGAGCTGCCGCGACCTCGTCGACGCATCACGGGCCGTTGTGGCCAACGGTCTGATCGACCGGCCCCTCTACGAGCACCAGGTGCGGGGCTACGTCTTCCTCTCGGACGAGGCCGCGCTCGACGATTACATCGATCGCGGTGAGCTCGACGGCCGCTCGATCAACCCGTTCTTCGAAGCCGAATGGTACGAGGTGAGCGAGAAGTCGCAGGTGCGCCGTGGCCGTCCCGCGAACCAGTTGCTCGATTTCGTCGCCCGCGGAGAGGTCGGCCAGGCGAGTCCGCAGTTCTGGGGCAAGCGCTACCTGGACGGCCTGCGCGGCGGCACGCGTCCCGCGAGCGTGCTTGCGCACTTCGCAGCGACCGCGGGAGCAGAGGATCCGACCCCGGCCTCAGAGGGTGTGGCGGCGGTGTCCCGCGCGACCGCGGAGCAGACGACGCGCGCCCGCGTGAGCGAGTATCACCGGCATCTGGGCAGACTGACGGCCTCGGGCCCGCTGATCCGCCGTCATCGACAGGTCGCCGCGACGCCGACGGCGGAGGGAACGTGCCTCGTCGTCGTCGACGAGCGCCACATCCGTTCGGGCGCGGCGGTGGCGGGGCTGAAGAGGGCGGCGGATCAGACGATGCGCGGCGCGCGTTTCGTCGTCGTGGAGTCGGATGCCGTCGCCCGCCGCTCCGACCTCCAGGAGCTGGTCGACACGACGCTCGCGATCGACTTCCTCCCGCGGACCGCCGGTGAGGAGTTCGGGGCATGCGTTGCGAGAGCGCTCGCGGAGTCCCCTGCCGAGGCGTGGACCCAGTGGACGCCGCGCCAACGATGGAGCAGCGGCTACCTGGGAGCCGCTGTCGGCACGCTGCGCGGCAGCAAGGATGCCGCAGCCGTCGCCTTCACGAACGGCAGCCTTCCTCAGCCGTGGCTGAGCACCGAGGACCCCACCTGGCTGGACGAGCTCGACGCGGGCGGCGTGATCCTGCGCGCGCCTCGCGCCGGCGGCCTCGAGCCCGATGCCGGGCTGGACGCCGGCGTCATCTTCGACCTCGTTCTCCGGATCGGCGCGTCGGAACGGGCCGTCGCGGTCCGCTCGAATGACGTCGTGGCGACGTCGTCGGCTGATGTCTCGGCGCACGAGGATCGAGCCGGAGCCAATGCAGCGCGCTCGAAGGTCATCGTGGATTTCGCCTCAGAGCCTCGCCCGGGGGTGGCGGTCGTGGTCCCGACGTTCGAGGACTGGCACATGACCTTCGTCGCGGTCCGTCGCGTGTTGGACAGCACGAGCGACGCCGAGGTGGTCGTCGTGGACAACGGCTCGCGTCGTCCCGTCGCGTCGATCCTCGCCTCCGCCTTCGCGGGCGAGCCGCGCGTGCGGGTCGAGCGGCTGCCCCGCAACACCGACTTCGCCACCGGGTCCAACCACGGTGCATCACTCGCGCGCGCTCAGCTGACGGTTTTCCTCAACAACGACACGGCCGTGCTCGACGGCTGGCTGGAGCCGCTGCGTGCCGCGCTGCAGGACGAGTCCGTCGCGGCTGCGCAGCCGCTGCTCCTGTTCGGCGACCGGACGGTGCAGACGGCCGGCACCATCTTCCTCGGCGGGATGACCATGCCGCGGCACCTCTACGTCGACGTGCACCCGTCCGACATCGACCCGTCGCTGGACGACTACGAGTTCTCCGCCTTGACCGCGGCCTGCCTCGCTGTGCGCTTCGAGGACCTCGCCGCTGTCGGCGGGTTCGACCCCGATTACATCAACGGCATGGAGGATGTCGACCTCTGCCTGCGGCTCAAGCAGCACACCGGAGTCTCGCTCCACGTGCGGACCGCGTCGCGCGTCGTGCACTTCGAGAGCCGGACCGCCGGTCGCCACACCCACCAGACGACGAACCGCGATCGCTTCGCCGCACGCTGGCGACGCGAGCTCGTGGAGGAGCTCGACGACCGCGCGGTGTTCGACACCGGCCGGATCCGGCTGGACGACATCGTCTGGTCCCGCGAGCCGGAGAGCCCGATGTGGACGCCCCAGCTCGTGCTCGGACTCCGGCGGCCGGCCATGAAAGTCGATGAGCCCGCTCCCCGGCTGCGGTGGGCGATCAAGTCGTCCGCCACGGGCGATCTGGCCGGCGACAGCTGGGGAGACACCTTCTTCGCCGCCGCCCTCGGCGACGCCCTGGCCCGACTCGGGCAGGAGGTCGTCGTCGACCGGTCCAGCTCCCACGCGCGCGACACCGGATCGTGGGACGACGTGACGCTCGCACTGCGTGGCCTCGCGCGATACATCCCTCAGCCCGGCGCCGTGAACCTGCTCTGGGTGATCAGCCACCCGGACCTCGTGACGAAGTACGAGCTGGAGTCCGGCTACGACCGCATCTACGCCGCCGGCCAGGGGTGGGCGGACTTCGCGCGCGAGCGGTGGGGAACAGACGTGTCGGTGCTGCTGCAGGCGACGGACTCGACCAAGTTCAACCCGCAGGCGCGGACGGCGGCTCAGCGATCCGGGACGATCTTCGTCGGCCGCACGCGCGGCGTAGCGCGCCCCATCGTCACCGACGTGATCGCCGCGGGCGGCGAGCCCCGCGTCTTCGGAGACGACGGCTGGGAGCAGTTCATCGATCCCGTGTTCCTCGCGGCCTCGGGCATGGACAACGACGAAGTGCCGGCGGCGTACGCGAATGCCGGCATCGTGCTCAACGACCACTGGCGCGACATGGCGGACTACGGATTCTTCTCGAATCGGCTGTTCGATGCCGCGGCCGTCGGCGCCAGGATCGTCAGCGACGACGTTCCGGGAATGGGGGATGTGTTCGGCCGGCAGGTCCAGTCATACGCCTCGCTGGACGACCTGCGCACGCTGCTCGACCCCTCCTCGGACGCCTGGCCGTCCGAGGAGTCGCTGTCGGAATCCGCGGAGAAGATCGTCACCGACCACTCGTTCGACCGGCGGGCGCGCACCCTGCTGGACGACGCACTCGCCCTTCGGAAGGAGCGCCGCTCATGAGTGATCCGAAGATCGTCATGACGCTCATGGTTCGCGACGAGGCCGACATCATCGCGGCGATGGTCGAGCACCACCTCGCGCAGGGCGTCGATCTCATCATCGCCACCGACAACGGCTCGATCGACGGGACGCGCGACATCCTCGCGGCGTACGCCGAGACCGGCCGGCTCGAGCTGCACGACTACCTCACGCACGACAAGAACCAGTCCGCTGTCGTCACCGAGATGGCAGCCCGCGCTGCCACCGAGCACGGTGCGACGTGGGTGATCAACGCGGACGCGGACGAGTTCTTCCTTCCTGTCGATCCTGCGCTCACCCTCCGGGACGCGCTCCGGCACATCCCCACCGGAATCGGCGCTTTCGAGGCGAAGGTGGTCAACTTCACGGGCGCGCCGGCGAAGTCCGGCGGCGCGCTGACGCGGCTCGTGCGGCGCGACCAGCGCCCCGAGGAGAGCCTCATGGAGACGGTCGCGCTCCACGCGCACCCCTCGAGCGACATGATCCACGTCGGCCGGGCCGACGTCCAGGTGGTGCAGGGCAACCACAGCGTGAACATCCCGAGCATGGGTGAGCCGCCGAAGGGCTTCGCGATCGAGGTGCATCACGTGCCATGGCGCACATACGAGCAGTACAGCACGAAGATCATGAACACCGGACGCTCCTACGACGCGAACCCGACGCTCAATCCGAGCCCACGGCACCACGGTATGCGCGATTACCGGCTCTGGAAGGCGGGGCTCCTCGAGCACCTCTACGTCGTGCGCCACCCGGGCGATGACCCCGGCCCGTCCTTCCCGCTGGACGACCGTGTGGTGCGGGGTCTGCTCCGCTCCGTCGACACCGGCACCGCTCTGCGCCCCGACCTGCTCGCTCCGAGCCTCTCGATGGAGTGGGAGGAGTACACCGCCGAGGAGCGCGCCACCGCGCGACAGATCGCCGACCTCGTCATCCCGCTCGAGGTCGAGCATCTGGCGGCGAGCACCAAGTGGCGGGACCTCTACCGAGGAGAGGCGGCGGCACGCCGTCGCGACCTGGCGGAGAAGGACCGCGCGGTCGCCCTCGCCGACCGGCTGCAGCGTCGGCCGGAGGCCCGCCTGCGCTCGCTCGTCGGACGTGTGGTGCGCGCGCCGCGGGCGCTCGCGCGCCGGGTGCTCGCGCGGATCTGACTCAGGGCAGGCGCAGGCGCGTCTTCGCCCTGTCCATCGACTCGAACAGCTGCCAGCGCCGGCTCGCGCGGATCGCGTCGAGCTCGGACCTGATCGTGTCGGTCCGCTTCGCTGCCGCGTCGACCAGTGCTCGCTGCCGCTCGACGCGCTCGGCAGCCAGCCGGATCTCCGCGGAGGCCCGCTGCGCGACCAGGGCCGCGTCGTCCGCTTCCTCGCGGCAGGCCGCGAGCCTGGTCCGGACGGCGGCGGTGCGGTCACCGGCGACGGCGGCGTCGAGGGCGCCGGCGACGACGGTGAAGTTCTCGAGCGACTGACGCGCCAGGTCGTCTCTGGGCGCGGATTCGGCCGCGAGTGCTGCGGCGATGGCCTCAGCCAGCGTGTCGATCGTCGCGCCGTACGGCTGCTCGGCGTCCCAATCGGCCGCGTACGCGTCGACCTTGGGCTTGGCGAGGCTGACGCGAGGCACTCCATACGCCGATGCGATGATGCGCCCGTGCAGGGAGGCTCCGACCCAGAGCCGGGCGGCGGCGATCTCGTCGACGCGATCCCAGATTCCGCTCGCGGGGCTCACCGTGACGTCGCGTCCGGGGGAGAGCCGCAGCAGCGCGTCCGCGATGCTCTCGGCCGAGGCGGTGGAGTCATGGCCCGGCGCGAGCCCCGCGGTGAACATCCGAAGCGGCACGCCGGCGTCAGGCACGGCCGCCAGCAGCGCGGCGGCCCAAGCCTCCGCGTCGTGCTGGTGGAGGGCGTGCTCCGACAGGTGCACGAGCACGGGACCGGCGGTGTCGCGGGGGCGGGGCCGCTCCAGGGCGACGATGTGGGCGAAGTCGGGGGCGAGGGTATGGCGGATGCCGAGCTCGTCGAGGTACGCGCTGGATGCGCGATCGCGCACCGAGACGACGTCGGCCTCGCGGAGCGCGGCGATCAGGCGCGGCTGACGCCACCCGGGCTCTCTCGCGATTCCTGCGAGGCCGACGGAATTGATCACGAGCGCGATGTCGGCGTTCCGCGGATAGGCGGACGGGCGGGGGATGTACGGCGGGTCGAGCACGCGCCCGCCCATCGCTTCGGCGAGGGCGGCGCGGGACTCCTCCAACGACGCGTGGGCGAGTCGCCGGCGCGCGTCCATGCCGTGCGTCGTGAGGTACGCGTACTCGGGCGGCGTGGCGCCCACCTCACCCCCGACGACCCACGCTGCGGCGAAGTCCTGCGCATCCAGCAGAGTGGACCAGTTCGCCACCTCGGCCTCGAGCGGGGAGACCGCGGGCGCGATCGGGGCGCCGAATGAGAGCGCCCACCCGGGGAGCCGCTCGGCGAGCAGGACCGCGTACAGGAGGTCGCCGAAGTTGTCCCGCTCGATCGCTCCTGTCGCCAGGAGGGACGGCCGATCATCGGTGGTCGGCTGTTGCATGGTGGGCCCTCTCCGCGCGCGCGACGCTCGCGGTTCTCGGGTCGACCGCGCTGGCGTCGCTCCGATGCTACCGACCATGGCGCGGGAGTGCGTGCGCGCTCGCTTAGAATCGATCGACCGTGTGAGAGGAGCCTCGTGGCCGCCCCTGTCCTTGACGACGTCGGTTCGGCGGCGCGAGCCCACCCGCCTGTCAGCCGCCCTGAGCGACGCGTGCTCGCGGCCATCACTGCGAGCGTCCTCGGGGTGATGGTGCTGTGGGCGTTCCTGGTTCCGATCTACGGCGCACCGGACGAGCACGCGCACATGAACAGCGCCGTGCGACTGACCCAGGAGATCGCCTGGCCCGCCCCGGGCGACGCGAGGATGTACGGGATGGTCGCCGCGGCGCGCGACGAGGCCTCGAAGCCAGCCGGCGATCGGTCCACGTTCGCGGAACTCGCCGAGCGCGTCGACGGCCCCGGGGGCGTGGACCAGATGACCCAGCATCCTCCGCTCTACTACGCGTTCGGTGCGCTCGTGCTCCAGTCGATCGGCTTCATGGACCTCCGCGCCGATGTGGCGCTCATCGCGCTCCGTCTCGCCGGGCTCGTCTTCGCCATCCCGTTGACGCTGCTGCTGTGGGACTCGGTGCGACGGCTCACCCGCTCACCCAAGGCCGCCGTCCTGGCCGCCGCGAGCATCCTCGCCGTCCCGCAGCTCGCGCACATCTTCGCCGCGGTGTCGAACGACGGGCTCACCGTCCTGCTCTGCTCCGTCGTCGTCTGGCTCGCCATCCGGGTGATGACGGGCGATCACCGGCGACGCACGCTCGTCGCGATCGGAGTCGCGCTGGGCCTCGCGCTGCTCGTCAAGGGGACGGCGCTGCCGTTCATCCCCTTCGTCGCCGCGGTGCTGCTGATCTGGCCGCGGCGGACCCCGGTGGGGCGCCGTCTGGTGCGCGCGGGGATCGCGCTGCTCACCGCGTTCGCCGTCGGCGGGTGGTGGTGGCTGCGCAATATCCTCCGGTTCGGAGACCTTCAGCCATCCGGACTCGTCCACGTCAGGGAGACGGTGCCGTGGGAGCCGGGCACCCAGCCCAACGCGATCGAGTTTCTGGATCGCCTGTGGTCGCGGGCCTCGGTCAGCTTCTGGGGCAACTTCGGCTGGCTCGAGTTCCCGCTGCCACAGCTGCTGACCGATGTGCTGACGGTCGGCGCCCTGCTGGTCGTCGCGCTGTACGGCTTCCGTCGCGGTGCGACGCGTCTCCAGGCGATCGTCCTCACGGCACTGCCGGCCCTGCTCCTGGTCATGCTGTTCGCGAACACCTGGCGTCACTACCTCCGGACGCAGCAGGCCACCGGCATGCAGGGGCGCTACTTCTTCGTCGCCATCGTCGTGCTCGTCGCCGTGAGCGCGATCGCGTGGCAGAGATTCATTGCGGCCGAGCATCGCGTGCGCGTGGGGCTGGCCCTGCTCGGCGTCTTCGCCGGACTCGCCGTGTACGGCCTCTTCCGTGCGTACATCGGCCTCTACGAGGGCAGCACCTACCGGGTGACCGTCGGCGGCATCCTCCACTGGGTCGGCGCTGTGCCCGGCGGGGCGGCGTCGATCATCGCGGCCGCCGTCATCGCTGCTGCCGCGGGCGTGACCGGCCTGATCCTCGCCTGGGGCTTCATCGGCCGCCCGCTTCCGGCATCGGAGAGTGCGCCCGCCGAGGCCCCGTCCGACCCTGCCGCGCCTTAGGACCGGCGGACGGCCTCCAACGGCGGCATCGGCCGCCACGAGGCATCCTTCGCGATCTTCCTGCCCTCGCGAAGCCCGCGGAAGAGGTGCGACGTGCCCCGCACGGTGTGCTCCACGAACAGCAGGCGGATGAGCTCCTTGCCGAAGGTGAGCGCCGTGCCCAGCGCGAACGGCACCCGTCGGTACACGCCCAGCGCGCGGTAGTACTGCTTGATGTGGGCGCGGTTGCGCATGATGTAGAACCGGTAGGCGTTGCTCGAGGCGTTCATGTGCCGGACGCCCATGTCCCACTGCTTGATCTCACGGGTGCGCCGGAGGACGAACTCGTCGACGATGACGGAGGCGGTCTTGCGCGATGCGAGCCAGCCGTAGGTCTGATCGTCCCAGTAGATGAAGAAGCGGGGATCGGGCAGGCCGATCTCGGCGACGACGTCCCGATGGATGAACATGCCCTCGAAGCATCCGGAGTTCATCGGACGGTAGCCCGACGCGTCGAACCCCGCGGGTGCGAACGGAATGGGGATAGCGAGCGGCTCGGCGACACGGTACTGCCAGTAGAACTCGCTGCCGTCGTAGTCGTAGCGCCGGCCCTGGATGCTCTTGAAGCGGGGCGCCCACTTGCCCATCTTCGCGAGGCCCTCAGGGAGCACCTCCACGTCGTCGTCCATGAGCCAGATCCACTCCGAGCCCAGCTCGTAGGCGACGCGCATGCCCTCGCTGAAGCCGCCCGAGCCGCCCGTGTTGGTCTCCATCCGGCGGTACACCAGCGTGGTGCCCAAGCGTTCGCGGAACGACTCGACGAGCTCGGTGGTGTCGTCCGTCGACGCGTTGTCGACGATCACGACGTGGCCCGGCTTCGGATCCATCGCCGCGATGCTCGTCAGGAGCCTCGTCAGCAGGCCCGACCGGTTGTAGGTGACGACGGCGATGGTCGCCGACGCCGGGTCGAATGCGGCGGCGGGCGCAGTGCTCACGAGTTCCCCTCGAAGATGCGCTGCCACGACGGCAGCGACGTGAGATCGCCCAGCGCGGACCGGTACTCGCGCGACAGGCGAGGCCATTCACGTCGCAGGCGGCGATGGAGGCGGATGCTGTCGAGCACCATCCGGCGGAACTTCCCGCGATCGCGGGTGTAGATGTTCTTCCCCGACCCGTCCGCGGCGCTCACGAGGGCGCTGTCGTAGACGGGAAGCCGCCACCAGTAGGCGTCGCCCTTGCCGAACTCCACCTCGGGGTGCGTCACGTTCTCGGGACGCGGCGAGTGGAACCAGTGCGAGACCAGCGTCGATGCCGTGAACCACCGCAGCCGCAGCCCCGTGGGGTTGTCGAGGTCGTTCGCGCGTCGGTGGGCGAACACCACCCGTCCGCGGCGCGACCGCATCGGCACCCCGGAGTCGCGGTGGACGACCGTCTCGGGGAACTGCTTCGCGATCTCGCGGGCCGCCGGCATGGCGGTGGCGATGTTGGCGGGCATGTGCCGCGGTCCGGACAGGATGTCGCGCAGCGCCTGGTGGCGCAGGGCCACTGGGTAGTACTGCATCATCATGAGGTGCTTGAGATCCACCCGACGGCTGTGCCGGGGGAGCGTGCCGCCGCGGGGCGCGTGGGAGTGGAGGAGCCCTGCCACGATGCGGTTGCGTGCGTGGAAGTAGGCCTGCCAGTCGATCGTGTCGTCCTTGCCCACCCAGGACACGTGCCACAGGGCGACCCCGGGCATCGAGACGGTCGGGTAGCCGGCGTCGCGCGCGCGCAGGCAGTACTCGGCGTCGTCCCACTTGATGAAGGCCGGCAGGGCCAGGCCGATCTCGCGGATGATCGAGACGGGGATGAGGCACATCCACCAGCCGTTGTAGTCGGCGTCCAGCCGCATGTGCAGCAGGGGCGACTGGCGGAGGTTGGCCACGCTGAAGTCGTGGGGGAGCTTCTCCTGGTAGAGCGCGCGCCACATGAAGGGCGCCTCGTCCACGACCTCGGCCCAGGCGTGGAGCTTCGGCCGGTCGAGCAGATCGAACATGTGGGCGCCGACGATCGTCGGCGTGGTCGCGTACCGGCCGAACACGACCGAGCGCCGGATCGATTCCGGCTCCACCCGCACGTCGTCGTCGAGGAGCTGGACGAAGTCGCTCTCCGGGCGCGCGAGCGTCTCGCTCATGGCGCGCGAGAACCCGCCGGATCCGCCGAGATTGGGCTGGGTGATGACCTGCAGCGTCTCTCCGAGTGCCTCGGCGACCCCGCCGAACCCGTCCTGGGCCTCGACGCGCTGCGTGCCCTGGTCCACGAGGAAGATCCGGTCGACGACCTCGAGCACGTCCGGGGACTCGGCGAGGCTCTGGAGGGTCTCGACGCAGTAGTCGGGCTTGTTGAAGGTCGTGATGCCGATCGACGCCTTGCCGGTGCGCACGGGCTCCTGGGGCGTCGACCACTGCGCGCCCTCGAACACGGCCGTCTTCTCATCGGCGACGATGTCGAACCAGATGAAGCCGCCGTCGTTGTAGCGGTCGAGGACGAGGTCGAAGGTCGAGGTGGTGTTCCCCTCCACCTCCCGGGTCTCGAGCCGCTGGCGCACGCCGTCTCCGTTCGAGCGGTAGACGAGGATCGTGGCGGGACCGGCCGTGCGGACGGTGAGCGTCACGTCGCGCACGGCGGTCCAGTGCTGCCAGTACGAGGCGGGGAAGGCGTTGAAGTAGGTGCCGAAGGACACGCGACGGCCCGCGACGATGCGTGCGGAGCGGCGGTCGAGGATGTTGCCGAGCTGAGCCCGATTCGAGACGCGCACCGGCTCGTGGCCGATCAGCGACCAGGTCTCGGGGTCCACATACAGCGGCAGCAGATCGGGATCGCGGTCCGCGGGGAAGACGACGTTCTGGAGGACGTGGGGCACGGGGGATATCTCCGGTGGACTGACAGGGGCCGAGACGTCGGGCCGAGAGAGAAGCCTACCGTGCTGATTCGTGCGCTTTCCTGAGCGTCGCGTGCGCGACTCAGGCCCCGGCCGCGTCGTGCGGCAGTCCGCCCTCGGTGCCCGGCGCGTCGATCCGCTCGCGCCACGATCGTGACTGGCCCGCGCGCACGGCGCACAGCACCAGCATCATCCAGCCGATCCCGACAAGCGTGAAGCTCTCGAACACCGAGTCGATGAGCAGCGCGACGAGGATGAGCGGCGTCCAGGCGTACACGACCGATCGCCGTTCGCTCGCCGCGAGCCAGCCGCGCACCAGGGCGATCGCCGCCAGCGCGACGAGCAGGCTCAGACCCACCCAGCCGAGCTGGAGCAGCACGTCGAAATAGGCGTTGAGCCCGGTCGCGTGCGAGGCATCCAGGACGTAGTTGATGTAGCTGAACGGGTACTCGCGCGTGCTCCACGCGCCGAACCATCCCCAGCCGAGCACCGGCTCGAACCGCACCCAGTCGACCATGACGTTCCACAGATCGACGCGCATCGAGAAATCGGTGCCGGCCCCGATCCACGCGATGATCGGATGCCGCGCGAGATAGCCCGCGATCACGCCGACGACGACCAGCGTCCCGAGGCCGAGCTGCAGCGCGCCCCGATGCTCCGGCCGGGTGTGCCGCACCAGCGCCAGCGCGCCCACCGCGAGGCCCACCCCGACGGCCAGCACGAGGACGGTCGGAGAATCGCTGAGCGCGGCCAGCCCGCCGGCGAGGACCACCGACGCGAACGAGACGCCGGGGCGCACGGACTGCGTCCGGTACTCGATGAGGAAGGTGATGAGTGCGAGCACCGCGACGAAGCCGAGCATGTTGCGGGTGCCGAAGATGCCCTGCACCGGCCCGAGCTCCGCGAGGTTGCCCTGCACGCCGAGGAACGCGAAGGGCACGTCCAGGAGGATGCCGGAGAGCACTTCGATCGCGAGGGACACCGCGAGCAGCGCGCGCAGCACGTCGCCCAGCGCGCGGGCGGTCTGCAGCGTGTCCCTGACGTGGCCGATCACCACCGCCAGGAAGGCGAGGGCGAGGGTCGTGACCCAGCTCCAGAATGAGGTCGCGGCATCCGAGCTCCAGAAGACGCTGGCCAGCGCCCATCCGAGGAACAGCACCAGGGTGGTCGGGACGAGTCGCAGGAGGGAGATCTCCTGGCGTCGTGCGACCAGCACCGCGACGCCGAGCACGCACAGGCCGACGATGATCGAGACGTACGTCACGCGGCCGGCGAGACGCTCGATCGCGAATGACGCGAACACGGCGCCCAGGACGGCGACGGTGTAGGCGCGCGCGAAGTCGGCCGACTGGAGGAGCGCGGAGAACCACCCGTGCGACGGCGGCGCCTGGGCGGGCGTCACGGCGCCTGCTTCGTGGGCTCGCCGCGCTCGATGGCCAGGCTCTGCTCGGCCGGGCCGACGCCGACGTGCGGGGACTGCTTGATCTTCGCGCCGAGCATGACGACGAACAGCCAGCCCCACAGCAGCAGCGGGCTGGACTCCGCGAGCCCCTGCACCAGCACGATCGCGCCCACCAGGGTCGGCAGGAGGGTGATGGGGGAGTAGGGGCGATCGTCGCGCAGGTCCCAGCGCGGCCGGTCGACGGCGAAGAACCACGACCGCCAGACGAAGGCGAGGTACACCATCGCCGTGATGACCACGCCGACGATCCCGAGCTGCATGCGGATGTCGACCCACATGTTGTGGGCCTGGAGCACCGTCTGGCCGTGGTCGACGATCCACCCGTCGAACGCCGGATCCCAGGGCGCCCACGGTGTGGCGTATCCCCACCCGAACCACGGGCGCTCCGCGGCGCGGGCGAGGACGGCATCCCAGATCGCCTCGCGGCCGGTCAGGTCGGCACTGCGCCCGAGCGCGGTGAAGATCGCGTCGCGCAGGAAGTACAGCGCGGCGAGGCCCCCGAGCCCGACGAGGGCGTAGGCGACGTAGTACTTGGTGCGCTCGTGGGGGCGCCGCGCCCGGCGCATGAGCAGCACGGTCGCCAGGACGATCAGGACTCCGGCGGCCGCCACGTAGGCGGTCGCCGACGACGCCCGATAGAAGAGGTACGCCGACAGGGCGATCCACGCCCACAGCAGTCCGCGCCGCGGGGCGCGCAGCGCGATCCGGATGCCGAACACGATGATCGCGAGGAGGGCGGCCGGTGCGAGCAGGTTGGCGTTGCCCATGATGCCCTGCAGGCGCCCGCCGTCGAAGAGGTTGTTCCGCGACCAGTACTCGATGGGGTCGTCGGCCGTGGCGACCTCGAATCCGGGGAGGAGCGGCGCCTGCACGAAGAGCGACACCGCCAGCTCGAACAGGATCGAGAGCCCCATGACCCATTTCAGGGCGGATGCCGCGGCGCGCACGAGTTCGCGCCACGTCAGCACACTGCCGATGAAGAGGGCCTGGATCGTCGTGATCCACAGCAGCAGGAGGGTCAGCGCGGTCGTCTGCGGCCAGGCCGACCACAGCAGCGAGAGCGTCGCCAGCGCGACGAAGGCCACCACGAACCAAGGCAGGCGCCGCCACTGCACCGGGGGCCGGATCACGATCCACAGCACGACCGACAGGATGCCGCCGCCGATCGTCACCACGGCGGCGGTGAGCGCGCCGAAGGCGTGCACCCACGCCGTGCCCGACAGCGACATGAACATGACGAAGATGCACCAGCCGCGCAGCATGAGGTGGCCCGTCTTCTCACGGACCGGGGGCGCGGGCGGCGCCGCCGCCGGGTGCTTCGAATGGACGGCCATCGCTCACAGGGTACCCCCGAGATCCTGCGGGTTCCGCTCGACGCGGGGCCGCGGCGGACGCACCCGTACGCTGGTGGCATGCTCGTGCCGATCGCGAACGAACCCCGGGAGTACGCATGGGGGTCGACGACCCTCATCGCCGGCCTCGAAGGCCGCGCGCCATCGGGTCGTCCCGAGGCCGAGGTGTGGTTCGGCGATCATCCGCAGGATCCGTCTGTCACGCCCGACGGCCGCACGCTGGACGCGTGGCTCGCCGACGAGGGGACCGCGCTCGCCGTCCCGCGACCCATGCCGTACCTCCTGAAGCTGCTGGCCGCGGCATCCGCTCTCTCCATCCAGGCGCATCCCTCCAAGCGACAGGCGGAGGAGGGTTTTGCTCGGGAGGAGTCCGCGGGTCTGTCCCGCGACTCCGCCGCGCGCACGTACCGCGACGACAATCACAAGCCCGAGCTGATCGTCGCGCTGAGCGACGAGTTCCGCGCCCTCGCCGGCCTGCGCGCCCTCGACGCCAGCCGCCGCCTCGCGGCAGCCCTCGGCGCAGGCGGCAGCCCGCTCGCCGATCGCCTGGCGCAGCCGGATGCCTCGCTCCGCGACGTGCTCGGCTGGGTGCTCTCGCCCGCCGCACGCGGCGACGTCGAGCAGGTGATCGCGGCGGCGGTGGCGGCGCGATCGGAGGAGTTCGCCGCCGAGCTCGACGTCGCCCGCACCCTCCAGGAGGGATTTCCCGGCGATCCCGGCATCGTCCTCGCGCTCCTGATGAACCTCGTCACGCTCCGCCGCGGCGAGGGGCTGTTCGTGCCGGCCGGCGTCCTCCACGCCTACCTCGAGGGGCTGGGCGTCGAGCTGATGGCCGCCAGCGACAACGTCCTGCGCGGCGGACTCACGCCGAAGCACATCGACGCGCCCGAACTGCTCGCCGTCCTCGACGATGCTCCCGGCATCCCGCCGACGATCCGGCCCCGGCGGGTGATGGAGGGGATCGAGCGCTACGACGTTCCCATCGCGGACTTCGCGCTCGACCGCGTCAGTGTGGTGCCAGGCCGCGACGTGGTGCTCGCCCCCGCGGGCCCGACGATCCTCCTGGCCACAGCCGGCACCGTGTCGGTCTCCGCCGGTGCGGAGACGCCGCCCGTTCGGCTCGCACCCGGTCAGGCTGTGCTGGCCACGCCTGACGAATCGCGCCTCGCGCTGTCCGGCGAAGGCGAGGTGTTCGTCGCAACGCCCGGGCGGACACCCACCCTGCCGGCTTGATGAAACACTTCTCATCGGACCGTTACCACTCGGCGATCCACGGCGGCGAGTCGCGAAGGTTCAAGAGCGAGTTGAGCCTTTAGTATCTGCGACTTGACCTCGGGGAACTACACCGGTGTAATTAGCTGCAACACGCAGACCGCGTGGCGGGGGATCCGCGGGGGGAGATCGAGATGACGGCATCGCACTACCGTTCCGGCGTTCCCGACAATTGGTTCGTCGATCCGGTGCAGCTCGGTGTGCCGGGCGTCCGCCGGCCGGTCGAGGGCGAGGACGACAATCCGCTGTCCTGGCAGACGGACGCGCTCTGCTCGCAGACCGATCCCGAGGCGTTCTTCCCCGAGAAGGGCGGCTCGACCCGCGACGCCAAGCGCGTGTGCGGTTCGTGCGACGTCCGCGGCGAGTGCCTCGAGTACGCGCTGCAGAACGATGAGCGCTTCGGCATCTGGGGCGGGCTCAGCGAGCGCGAGCGCCGCAAGCTCAAGCGCCGCGCGGGCTGAACCGCCGGCAGCCCGACTTTTCTCGGCCGATCCGCCGCGCGCGGCGCGTACGACTGCCGGTCGTGCCGTTGCCGCCTAGGCTGACCACGTCATGCCCGCCCGAGTACACGCCATCCTCGTCGTGCGTCCCGATGGCCGCACGCCCGCCGCGTACCACCTGCGACGCACCCTGGCCGCGCTGGGCGAGCAGAGCAGGCCCGTCGACGTGCTGACCATCGTCCTGTGCGGCGGAGACGACATCCTCGAGGACGTCGCCCGGTCTTCCTCGGCGGAGTCGGTCGTCACAGCACCGGCATCCACGGGCTACGCCGCAGCGACGGCCCTGATCACGCCGCGGCTCGACGGCGACGCGGTGTGGCTCCTCGCGCAGGACACGGCTCCCGAGCGCGAGGCGCTCGCCCGGCTCGCCGGTGCGCTCGAGCTCTCGCCGTCGGCCGCCTTCGCCGCCCCCAAGCTCGTGCGCTGGGACGACCGGTCGGAGATCGTGTCCCTCGGCGTCGGCATGACGCGGTTCGGCCGGGCCGTCGGGCTCGCGGACGGCGAGCTCGACCAGGGCCAGCACGACGCGCGGTCGGATGTGTTGGGCGCCGACGTCCGCGGGCTCCTGGTGCGCACCGAGGCGTGGCATGCCCTCGGCGGCCTCGACGGCGCGCTCCACGGCGCCGATGAGGGCCTCGATCTCGGCGTACGCGCCCGCCTCGCGGGGGCGCGCGTCGCCCTGGCGCCGGGGGCGATCATCGCGACGGCGGGCGACGGTGTCGCCGGCCCTCCCGCCCCGCTCAGCCCGCAGCGCCGCCGCCGGCGGGACTTCGCGTCCCGGCTCGCGCAGCTGCACCGCCGCCTCGTCTACGCGCCGGCCCTCGCCGTGCCGCTGCACTGGCTCACGATCCTCCCCCTCGCCCTCTGGCGGACGGTCGTCGACCTGGTCCGCAAGGAGCCCGGCAGCATCCTGCCCGAATGGGGCGCCGCCGCCGTCGCGATCGTGCGCCCGGTCTCGGTGGCACGCAGTCGCAAGCGGCTCGGCCGCCCCAAGCGCTCGGCATGGGCGCAGCTCGCTCCGCTGCGCCTCTCCCGCGCGGAGCTGCGCGAGCAGTTCGGCGACGATGCGGTCGAGCCGATCGCCGGCGCGCCCCGCCGATCCGAACTGCGGTTCTTCTCCGGCGGTGGCGCGTGGCTCGTCCTCGGCACCCTCGTGGTCTCGGTCGCCGCGTTCCCGGCGCTCCTGGCGTGGCCCACCCTCGGCGGCGGCGCCCTGCAGCCGCTGCGGACGACGCTCGCCCAGCTGTGGACGGACGCCGCCTTCGGCCAGCGCGCTCTCGGCCTGGACACGATAGGTCCGGCCGACCCGTTCGCGGCCGTGATCGCCGTCCTCGGCTCGCTGTCGGCGTGGGAGCCGTCCCGCGCCGTCGTCGTGCTCTGGATCCTCGCGCTTCCCCTCGCCGCTCTCGGCGGGTGGTTCGCCGCCACCCGCGTCACCGATCGCTCGCTGCTCAGGCTCGCCGTGGGCCTGCTGTGGGCGCTGTCGCCCTCCTTCCTCGCCGCGCTCACGCAGGGTCGCCCGGCCGCCGTGGTCGCCCACCTGCTGCTCCCGTGGCTCCTGCTCGCCGGTTCCGTCGCGCACCGATCCTGGGCGGGTGCGGGTGCGGCATCCGTGCTCCTGGCCGCGGTGGTCGCCGCCGCGCCGTCGCTCGCGCCCGCGCTCGTGGTCGCGTGGGCGGGGGTCATCGTGATCGCCGTCGTCGTGCGCGCCGGTCGTGGCGTCGCCCGGCTGATCTGGGTCGTCGTCCCGAGCCTGGTGCTCTGCGCTCCGCTGGTGTGGAGCGCGGTGCGCCGCGGCCAGGCGTGGGGACTCCTGGCGGACCCGGGCGTGCCGTGGGCGGGTCCGCAGGTCGCGGCCGACGCGGCCGGCCGTGCGCTGCTCGCGGCCGGCATCCCCACCCCCGATCTCGCGGGGTGGACGACGCTTCTGCCCGACGGGCCGACGTGGTGGGTGCCGCTGCTGGTCGCCCCGGTCGCACTGCTCGCGCTGGTCGCGCCGCTGACCCAGCGCTGGGCCGCAGGGATCACACTGCTGGCCCTGACCGCCCTGGGGCTCGGCACCGCATTCGCCGCGGTCGGGATCTCGGTGTCGTTCGAACAGTCCCTTCCGGTGGCGATCTGGCCCGGCGCCGGTCTGAGCCTCGCATGGCTCGGCGCGATCGGCGCCGCCGCCGTCGCCCTGGACGCCGGGCTCGCCCCGCGCCTCCGCCTCGTCCGCGGGCTCGCGACGACGGTGGCGGTGATCGGGATCGCCGTGCTCGCATTCCCGTCGCTCACCGCGATGGCGCGCAGCACCGCACTCCTGACCAACGGGCCGCAGTCGACGCTTCCCGCGTACGTCGCCGCCGAGGGCAACGACGATCCGGATGTCGGCACGATCGTGCTCACGCCTCAGAACGCCGGCGGAGTGGCGGCCGAGGTCGTGTGGGGCGGCAGCGAGACCATCGGCGGCCAGACGACGCTGCTGTCGACCCGCACGGAGCCGGATGCGCTCGACGTCGAGCTGGCCGAACTCGCCGCCGACCTCGTCACGTCCTCCGCCGAGAACGTCGTGGCGGATCTGGCGGCCCGCGGGATCGCCTTCGTGCTGGTCGCGCCGGCGAGCGCGCCCGAGTCCGACACGGCACGCACCATGCGGCTGTCGGCGACCACGTCACTGGATCAGCGCGACACCCTCGATGCGGTGGGGGAGACCACGAAGGGCTCGCTGTGGCGCGTGACCGCCGACGTCGCCGACCGGCCGCGGGTCGCGGCATCCGTCCACGCGACGGCCGCGCTCATCGCGGCGACGCAGGCGGCCGTGCTGGCAGCGGCTCTTCTGCTCGCCCTCCCCACCGCCGCCTCACGCCGCGAGGCGCGCCAGACCCCGCGCGTGGTGGGACCGCATTGGCAGGAGGGGCGATGAGCGATCGACGCGTGTTCCGCTGGGCGACCACCAGCACCCGCATGCTGGCCGGCACCCTGGTGTCGGTGGCGGCGGTCGTCGCAGCGGTGACGGCGGTGACCCTGCCATGGCCCACCGTGGCCGAGGAGCCCGCCGCGCTCTCGGTGGTGCCCGCCCCGGCGGCCTCGGTGGTCGCGTGCGACGGGCCGCTCCTGTCCGTCGGACGGGACGTCGCCCAGGCCGACGCGGTCTCGGCGGCGGCCGCGCAGCAGGTGACGAGCGGGGCGAGCGAGGGTGCGCCACCGCCGCAGGAGCAGGTCCTCGCCCCGGCGGGCCAGGAGACCGGGGTGGGACCGCTGGTCTTCACGGCCCAGCCCACCGATCGCACGCGCGTCGACGTCGCCGCAGCGGGTTCGGCCACCGTCTTCGCCGAGGATCTGGCCGGGTTCGCGGCATCCGCGTGCCGTCCGCCGCTCCTGGAGTCGTGGCTCGTGGGCGGATCGGGCGAGACGGGCGCCGCCGACCTCGTGCTCCTGTCCAATCCCGGCGTGGTCCCCGCGACCGTCCAGCTGACGGTCTTCGGCGCGGCGGGGGCGCAGACTCCGCCCGGAGGGACCGACGTCATCGTCGCGCCCGGAACGCAGCGCGTGATCCCCCTCGCCGGCCTGCTGCTGGGCGAGGCGAGCCCGGTGGTGCGCGTCTCGGCCGTCGGCGCACCCGTGCACGCGTCGCTCCAGGCGAGCATCACCCGCACGCTCACGCCGGGCGGCGTCGACCAGGTCGGTCCCGTCTCCGAGCCGCTCACGACGCAGCTGATCACCGGCGTCGCGGTGACGCGCACCCCCGGCACGGCCGGTGCGTCGGATGTCGCGACGCTCCTGCGGATGCTGGCGCCGTCGGCCGACACGACCGCATCGGTCGTCGTGACCCCGGTCGGTCAAGACGTTCCCGCGCTCGAGCCCGAGGAGGTCTCGCTGACCGCCGGGCAGCCGATCGAGGTCGACCTCGGAGGTCTGCCCGTGGGTTCCTACACCGTGCGGGTCGACGCAGCGGAGCCTCTGGTCGCCGCCGTCTGGCAGGCCACCGGCTTCGGAGCGGGGGACGACTTCGCGTGGTACACGCCGTCGCCGGTGGTGTCGGTCCCCAGCCTCTTCGCCGCCCCGGGCGGCCCGGCCCCGGCGCTGACCCTGGTCAATCCCGAGGAGGTCCCGGTCGATGTGATCGTGAGCTCCGCGGACGGCTCGTACCGCCTCGAGGTCTCGGTCCCCGCCGGCGGCAGCATGACGGCGCGGCTCGCGTCGCGCACGGTCTACGTGCTCGATCCCGGTGACGGGGCGATCCGCGCCGGGCTCTCGCTGACCGGAGACGGCGCGCTGGCGGGCATGCCGGTGTGGCCCGCGGATGCCGCGGCCCCCGAGATCGTCGTCTACCCCTAGCCGGGCTCGCGACGCGCGGGGGGCGGGACGGAGGTTCGATACGCCGCCTGCGGCGGCTGCTCAACCTCGACCCGCCGTGCGTCAAAAGAAGCGGAAGCGCTCCGGGCCGAGATCCCACGGATCGCGATCGAGGTACTCGGCCGCGGCGCGGAACACGCAGCTCTCGATCATCATGCGGCGGTGCAGATCGTCGTTGCGGTGCAGGTGGCTGAGCCGCTCGATGGGCAGGCGGTAGACGATGATGCGTTTCGCATCGCGCAGAGCCGTCCAGCGCGGGATGCCGTCCTCGTCGGTCGCCGGCGGCATGTCGGCGATCTCGAAGCTCACGTCGCGGAGCTCCGGCCACGCCGACCGCAGGAACTCCGCGGCGGTGCCCACGGCGAGGTCGAAGCGGTCGATGCGCGTGTCGAGCGGCGGGAGTGGAGGCCGCACCACGGGGCTGCGGTCCTCGCGCCCGTGCCGGCCGTGCCGCGAGCGCCTCACGGACGGGATGTCCGTGCTCCGGGTCCGCCGCCACGCCATGCTGACATCCTAGGCGCGGCGCGGCGCCCCGAGCCGAATCGGAGGCGGCGGGCGCGGCATCCGCCCTCACTCCCGCGCGGCGGATAGTGTCGACCCGATGCGCGAGAGACTCTGCTCCAAGGTGGGATGCGCCCGCGAGGCTGTGACGACGCTGACCTACGACTACGGCGATCAGATGGCCGCGCTGGGTCCGCTCGGCGGTGGGGGCGACCCGCACGCGCACGACCTGTGCGCCATCCACACGGACCGCCTGTCGGTGCCGAAAGGCTGGGTCGTCGTGCGGCACGAGACGCTGCGCGTCTAGCCACGGCGCCACGCACCCGGCGGGTGCGAGAATGGGCGGATGCCGACCGAATCGCCCGCTGCCGCCGCCGTCCGCACGCTCGAGTTCGAGGTCGCCGACCTCTCCCTCGCCGAAGCCGGTCGCCACCAGCTGCGTCTTGCCGAGAACGAGATGCCGGGCCTCATGGCCCTGCGCGAGGAGTTCGGCCCGCTGCAGCCCCTGCGAGGCGCTCGCATCGCAGGCTCGCTCCACATGACCGTGCAGACCGCCGTGCTCATCGAGACTCTCGTCGCGCTCGGCGCGCAGGTGCGCTGGGCGAGCTGCAACATCTTCTCGACTCAGGACGAGGCGGCCGCCGCCGTCGTCGTCGGTCCCGCCGGCACGGTGGACGCCCCCGCCGGAGTGCCGGTCTTCGCATGGAAGGGCGAGACCCTCGAGGAGTACTGGCGACTCGCCGACCGCATCTTCGACTGGTCGGCCGAGGGCGCCGGCGCCGACGGACCCAACCTCATCCTCGACGACGGCGGCGACGCGACACTGCTGGTCCACAAGGGCGTCGAGTTCGAGGCGGCGGGGGCGGTTCCGGATGCCGCGCCCTCCGATTCCGCCGAGTACCGAATCGTCCTGGAGACCTTGCGTGCGAGCCTCGCGCGCGACCCCCGGCGCTTCACCCGCATGGCCGAGGGGCTCATCGGGGTGACGGAGGAGACGACGACCGGCGTCCACCGCCTGTACGAGCTCGCGGCATCCGGTCGCCTGCTCTTCCCCGCGATTAACGTCAACGACTCCGTCACCAAGTCGAAGTTCGACAACACCTACGGCATCCGTCACTCGCTGCCCGACGGGCTCAACCGCGCCACCGACGTGCTCATCGGCGGCAAGGTCGCCTTCGTCGCCGGCTACGGCGACGTCGGCAAGGGCTCGGCCGAAGCGCTGCGCGGCCAGGGTGCGCGCGTGATCGTCGGCGAGGTGGATCCGATCTGCGCCCTGCAGGCCGCGATGGACGGATTCCAGGTCGCACGCCTGGAGTCGGTGATCGACCAGGTCGACATCGTCGTCACGGGCACCGGCAACACCCGCGTGGTGACGCCCGAGCACCTCCTCGCCCTCAAGCACCTCGCGATCGTCGCGAACGTCGGCCATTTCGACGACGAGATCGACATGGCCGGACTCGCCGCCATCCCCGGCGCAGAGCGCATCGAGATCAAGCCGCAGGTGCACGAGTGGCGCCTGCCCACCGGTCGCAGCGTGCTGGTCCTGAGCGAGGGACGCCTGATGAACCTCGGCAATGCGACGGGGCATCCGTCGTTCGTGATGAGCGCCTCCTTCACGAACCAGGTGCTCGCGCAGCTCGAGCTCTACACCAAGCGCGAGGACTACCCCGTCGGCGTGTACACGCTGCCGAAGTCGCTGGACGAGAAGGTCGCGCGCCTGCACCTCGCCGCGCTGGGGGTCGAGCTGACCACGCTCACCCCCGAGCAGGCCGCCTACATCGGCGTCCCGGTGGACGGCCCCTACAAGCTGGACCACTACCGCTACTGAGCCCCCTCCCGCTCGCCCCCTTCTCCTGCCCCGTTCCGCCGCGCCAAAGTGCGGCTCGGTGTCGCCTTTTGCCGCGATTCGGCGCGGTGGAACCCGGGATTCGGCGCGGTGGAGCCCAGGTGGGGGGGAAGGGGGCTCAGCGCTCGGGGAATCCGCGGGGCGCGGCCGGCGCCGCCGAGGTGAGCGCGCCGACGCGCGCGGCCTCGAGCTGCAGCGCGCGCAGGTCCCGGTGGCGCCGCAGCGCGACGACGCCGATGATGAGCGTCTCGGGGTCGACAGCGGGCACCGGTGAGACGTGCTCGGACGCTTCGCGGGCGAGGGATGCCGCAACCCGCGCTCGCGCGGCCGGCTCCATGTTGCGCGCCGCGACGGCGAACTGCGCCAGGCGGCGGGACAGACGCTCGGGCAGGCGTCCGACGTCGGCCACCGCGGCCCACTCCACGAGCTGAGGCGGGATGCCGAACTCCGCGTCCGGCAGCCGAGGGGTCCGGGTGCGCTCCGAGTACGTGCCGGCCAGGAGGTCGCCGAGGCGCTGGGACCGCGGGGTGAAGGCGCCGACGAGCGCCGCCACGGCCCCGAGCGTGAACCACAGCTCGAACACCCCGACCAGTGCGCGGATGAAGGCGTGGCGGAATCCGGCGGCGCCGCCGTCGGCGCGCACGATCCTGCCTCCGACGGCGAGCTTGCCGAGGCTCCGCCCGCGGCTCGTCGTCTCGACCACAGTGGGCAGGGCGACGAGCACGAGCACCAGGACGGCGACCGTGGCGATCGTCAGCGTCGACTCGTCGAGGGCGCCGATGCTCAGCAGCCACGTCGTCAGCAGCACGAAGAGGATCAGCAGGATCACGCCGATCAGCATGTCGATCAGCACGCCCAGGGCCCGCAGGAAGTAGCCGATGGGCTGCACGTCGAGGGCGACCGCCTCACCGGTGAGCACCTCGTCCTGGTGGAGGTCGATGATCGAGGCGCGGCCGTCCGGCATGGGTACAGTGAAGCACATGGACCTCGACGCCCTCACCGCCGCCCGCCGCGGCGAGTGGGCCCGCCTCGATGAGCTCAGTCGCCGCCGCCGGCTCACGGGCGCCGAGGTCGACGAGCTCGTCGACCGGTACCGTGCCGCGTCGGCGGACCTCGCCGATGCGAAGACCTCGGCCGGGCGCAGCGTGCAGGGCGACCACGTCTCGACGATGCTCTCGAGGGCGCGCCTGCGTCTGACGGGGGCGCCCGAGAACGTCCTGCGCAAGGTGCCGCGCTTCTTCGCCCTGCAGCTGCCCGCGGCCCTGTACCGGCTCCGCTGGCCGACGCTCGCGATCGCCGCCGGGTTCATCCTGGTCGGCACCGTGGTGGCGCTGTGGGTGTCGGGCGACGAGGCGCTGGTCGCGACCCTCGGCAGCCGGTGGCAGCTGGAGCAGTATGCCGAGAACGATTTCACGGACTACTACAGCGAGAATCACCCCGCCGCGTTCGCCGGCACGGTGTGGTTCAACAACGCCTGGATCGCCGTGCAGTGCGTCCTGTTCGGCATCACCGGCTTCTGGCCGGTCATGGTGATGGTCCAGAACGCCGTCGGCGTCGGCACGGCGGCGGCCGTCATGATCGAGTTCGGCCGCGGCGACGTCTTCCTGCTCTACATCGCCCCGCACGGCCTGCTGGAACTGACCAGCCTGTTCGTCGCCGCGGCGGCCGGGCTCGGCATCTTCTGGGCCTGGGTGGCTCCCGGGCGCCGCACGCGGGGAGAGGCCCTCGCCGCCGCGGGCCGTTCGCTCGCGACGGTGGCGATCGGTCTCGTCTTCGCGCTCGCGCTCGCAGGCCTCATCGAGGGGTTCGTCACCGCCCAGCCGTGGCCGTGGCCGATCAAGATCGGGATCGGTGCCCTCGCCCTGGCGCTCTTCCTGGTCTACATGATCGTGGTGGGCGGCCGCGCGCATCGCCTCGGCGAGACCGGCGATCTCACCGAGTACGAGTCGGGCACGCCCACGCTCACCGCGGGGTGACCGCCGGGCTCAGGGGCGTGCGGCGTCGTCTGCCGCGCCGAACAGCGCGCGATACGCGTAGCCGGCGATGAGCGCGCCGACCACGGGGAACACCAGGAACACCCAGACCTGTGCGATCGCCTCGGGACCGCCGTAGATCGCCGTGGCGATCGACCGGGCGGGATTCACGGACGTGCTGTCGATCGGGATGGTCGCGAGGTGGATGAGCGTCAGCGTCAGTCCGATGACGAGACCCGCGAAGGCGGGATTCCCGCGGGTGGGGTGCGTCGCGCCCAGGATGACGAGCACGAAGACCGCCGTGAAGAGGACCTCCACGGCGATCGCGCCTCCGATGCCGAACCCGGCCGGGGACAGGCCATCCCAGCCGTTGCTGGCGAAGCCGCCGTCCTGGGCGGAGGAGAGCCATCCCTCGGGGCCGAACAGGCCGATGAGGACGATCAGGGTGGTGGCGATGGCACCGCCGACGATCTGCGCGATCACGTAGCCGACGGTGCGGTTCCACGGGAATCGCCCGGCTGCGGCGAGGCCGATCGTCACCGCCGGGTTGAAGTGCCCGCCCGAGACCGGGCCGAAGGCGTAGATGCCGGCGGCGAGGGCGAGCCCGACGGCGAGCGCGATGCCGAGGAACCCGACCCCTCGGTTGGCCTCGTCGGTTCCTTCGCCGTATCCCGCGGCGAACAGGGCCGTGCCGATCACGGCCAGAACCAGCACGAAGGTGCCGATGGCCTCCGCGACGAGCGGCGTGCTCGCGGAGCGGGGGGTGGTGGGCTCGCTCACGGCGGCTCCTCTCGGACGCAGACGGGGGACGCCCGCACCGAATCTAGTGGATCGCCCGGTGGGTCGCATGTCGGTCCGCGTCCATCAGCTGTTCCCCCGAGGGGGCGGCGCGGGATCCCTGGGAAATCGCTGAACGTCCGCTAGTGTCGTGGCCGTAAGTCGTGGCGGGGCACTTCGCGCCGCCCGTTCCGAATGGAGGAACTCCCCATGACGGGCACGGTTCGCAGTGCAGTCGCCGAGCTGGTCGGCACCTTCGTCTTCGTCTTCGCCATCATCGGCGCCGTCAACAGCGGCAGCGACCTCACGCCGCTGGCGATCGGCTTCGCGCTGATGGTCATGGTGTACGCCACGGGCCACATCTCCGGCGCGCACCTCAACCCCGCCGTCTCGGTCGGCGTCTGGCTCCGCGGAGCGATCGACGCCGTCGGCCTGGCGGTCTACATCGTCGCGCAGCTCGTGGGCGCGGCGCTTGCCGCGGCGCTCAGCTTCGCGCTGTGGCCGGCCGCCGCCGCTCCCGTCGAGGTCGAGGTCGGCCCGGCGCTGATCGCCGAGGCACTGTGGACCTTCGTCCTGGTCTACGTGGTGCTCAACGTCGCCACGTCGAAGGATCACCCGAACAACTCGTTCTACGGCCTCGCGATCGGCACGACGGTCTTCGTCGGCGCCGTCGCCTTCGGCTCGATCTCGGGCGGCGGCTTCAACCCCGCGGTGGCCCTGGGCCTGTCGATCACGGGCGCCTTCGCGTGGGGTTCGTACTGGATCTACTTCCTTGCTCCGATCGTCGGCGGCGCCCTTGCAGCTGTCGTGTTCCGCGTGCTGAACGCGCACGACAAGCTGCCCGCCACCGCCAAGTAGGCCAGAGCACGCGAACGGCCCGGGTGGGATGTCACCCGGGCCGTTCCGCGTCCGGCGGCGCGTCGGAGGTCAGAGGCGTCCGGCGGCCTTCAGCGCCAGGTAGCGATCGGCGATGCGGGGCGGCAGACCCTCGGGGGAGTCCGAGATCGCTTCGGCCCCTGCTCGAGCCATCGCGGCAGCGACGGTCGCGGCATCCCGTGCCGTCTTCTGCTCGGCGGCTTCGCGGTAGACGGATGCCGCGTCCGGCCGTTCCTCGCGGGGATCGGGGTCGTCGGCGACAGAGCCGACGAGCACCTGCGTGCGCCGGGTGAGCGCCGGCAGCGAGCCGAGGAAGCCGCGCGCGGCCTCGGCGGCGTCCTGCGCGGTCAGGAGCACCACGAGCGACGGACGCGACGTCAGGGTGCGCACCTCCGCGAACGCGGCATCCCAGTCGGTCTCGATCAGCTGCGGCTCGACGGGGGCCATGGCGTCGACGAGCGCCGGAAGCAGGCCCGGACCGTCGACCCGCGTCACACGGGCCCGCACTCTCCGGTCGAACATGAGCAGATGGGTGTGATCGCCCGCGCGCGACGCCAGTGCGGCGAGCAGGAGGGCGGACTCCATCGCCGCGTCGAGTCGCACGCCGTCGCCCACACGCGCGGCGGAGGTGCGTCCGGTGTCGATCAGGATGACGACGTGGCGGTCGCGCTCCGGGCGCCAGGTGCGCAGCATCGTCGTCGTGGACCTGGCCGTCGCGCGCCAGTCGATCGAGCGCACGTCGTCGCCGCGCACGTACTCGCGCAGGCTGTCGAACTCGGTTCCCTGGCCGCGGACCTGCACGCTCGTGTTGCCGTCCAGCTCACGCAGTCGCGCCAGCCGCGAGGGCAGGTGCCGGCGCGACGTGAACGGCGGCAGCACGCGGAGCGCGCCCACGCTGTCGAGCTTCGCCTGGCGGCCGGCGAGGCGCAGCGGCCCGTCGGAGCGCACGACCACGAAGCGCGAGGTGAGCTCGCCGCGACGCCGGGGCAGGAGGGGGATCGTGAAGGTGCGGCCCTCCCCGGGCGGGAGGCTGAGCGCCACCCGTTCGAGGGGCGCTCCTGCGGTGGGCTGCCACGCGTCGCGGAAGCGCCCCCGGATGGTGCGGTTCCCCTCGTTGCGCAGCCGCACCTCGGCGGAGGCCGGCTCTCCGAGCAGCGCGCGGCGCGGCATCCGTCGCTCGACCCGGATCCGGCGCGGATCGGGCGCGATCGCCGCATCGGCCAGCGCCAGGATCGCGCACAGGGCGATCCACGCGCCCGCCGCGAGCCACGCGTCCACGCCCGCCGTCGAGAGCAGCACGACGGGCACTGCGCCGACGGCGACGAGCAGGGGGAGACGGCCGGTGAGGTACATCTCAGATGGGGACGCGGGTCTGCTGGACCACCGAGCCGAGCACGGCGTCGACGGAGACGCCCTCGAGCTCGGCGTCGGGACGCAGGCGGATGCGGTGGCGCCACGTGGGAAGCAGCATCGTCTGCACGTGGTCGGGCGTGATCGCGGGGTACCCCCCGAGCCACGCCCACGCCTTCGCGGCGGCGAGGAGCGCGGTCGTCGCTCGGGGGCTGACCCCGAGCTGCACCGACGGGCTGCGGCGGGTGGCCTGCGCGAGGTCGACGACGTAGCCGAGCACGTCGTCCGAGACGGTGACGGATGCCGCGGCCCGCTGTGCTGCGTGGATCTCGTCGGCGCTCGCCGCACGCTGCAGGCCGGCTCCGGCGAGGTCGCGGGGGTCGAAGCCGCTCGCGTGGCGACGCAGGACGGCGAGCTCCGCATCCCGCGCCGGGATCTCGACGAGGAGCTTGAGGAGGAACCGGTCGAGCTGCGCCTCGGGGAGCGTGTACGTGCCCTCATGCTCGATGGGGTTCTGGGTCGCCGCCACGAGGAAGGGGTCGGGGAGCGGACGCGTGACGCCGTCGGTCGACACCTGGCGCTCCTCCATGGCCTCCAGCAGCGCGGCCTGCGTCTTGGGGGGCGTGCGGTTGATCTCGTCCGCGAGCACGATGTTGGTGAACACCGGGCCCTCGCGGAACTCGAGCTCGCCGGCCTTGGCGTCGTAGATGAGCGAGCCCGACACGTCGCCCGGCATCAGGTCGGGCGTGAACTGGATGCGCTTCGTGTCGAGGCCGAGCGCGGTGCTGAACGACCGCACCAGCAGGGTCTTGGCGACGCCGGGGACGCCCTCCAGCAGGACGTGGCCGCGCGCGAGCAGGGCGATCAGCAGCCCGGTGACGGTGCCGTCCTGGCCGATCACGGCCTTGCCCACCTCGAGGCGGACGCGGTTCATCGCCTCACGCAGCTCCGCATCGTCGGGCCGCGCCGGGCTGGTCGGGGGAGTGTCGCTCATCAGGGGTTCCTTTCGGGGCGGACGTGGGCATGCACGGCGTCCTCGAGCCGGCGCAGGCGCATCGCGAGGTCGACGAGGTCGGCGTCGGTGGCGGGGATGTCGTCGAGGAGGGTGCGTCGCACGGCGCCGCGGT
Source organism: Microbacterium sp. (assembly GCF_041909575.1). Classification (GTDB taxonomy): domain Bacteria; phylum Actinomycetota; class Actinomycetes; order Actinomycetales; family Microbacteriaceae; genus Microbacterium. Next base: position 90,387 of record NZ_JAYRDE010000001.1, read on the forward strand.
CGATCCCGGCGCGGGCCGCGGCCGCGTCGGAGATCTCCTGCGCCGACGCGCCGGGGCCGAGGCCGAGGAGGCGCGCGAGGCGTTCGAGAGCGCCGATCCGCAGCTGGTCGGCGGCGTGGAGCGCATCGCGGGCATGCGCGTACAGGCGGGCCCGGCCCTCTGTGGTCTCCGACGCGCGCACGGTGACCGGCAGCCGCTCCGCCACGAGCGGGCCGAAGCGGCGCCCGCGCCAGATGGCGGCGGCGAGGGCCGCGACCATCAGCAGCACGATCACCGGGCTGACCCAGGGCGGCGTGAGCTCGCCGAGCGTGAACTCCGTGTCGGCGAGGTCGGTGTCGCCCAGTGCCGGCTGGTACCAGACGACGAGCGGATGCCGCCCCATCAGGTTCACGGCCAGCGCGGCGTTCCCGTTCTCGGCGAGGTGCTCGTTGGTGAACAGCACGGTGCCGTCGACGACGCTCGACCGGTCCTCGCCGGTGAACGACGTCAGAAGGCCGTGCCCTCCCTCGACGGGATAGCACGCCATCGTGCCGCCGGAGGCGCTGAAGAGCGCGCCCGGCTGGATGCCGCCGGAGCGCTCGGCGGCATCCAGGGAGCATTCCGGCTGGACGACGCCATCGGGGGCCGAGCCGGCCATGGCCGCGCTGGGGATCAGCAGGTCGATCGTGCGCGAGCGCGGTTCGATGAGCACCACGTCGGTCGCGAGGCCGACGAGCTCCCGGAGGCGCCCGTCGGAGAGGGCGGGAGTGTCGGTGAGCACCAGGGTCGCCGTGCCTGACTCGAGAAGTGTCTCGACCTCTTCGTGGTCGCGGGCAGCGCGCACCTGGACGCCGTGCTGGCCCAGGATCTCGGCGAGGGCGCGCGTGCCGGTCGGCCCGGCGGACTCGGGATCCAGGCTGTCGCGCTCGATCCACTGCGAGCCGGCCTGCATCACCGCTCCCACGCCGCCCACGATGAGCAGGACGAGGCCGATCGCGATCCAGGTGCCCCGGCGCCGGCGGCGCGCGGGCGGCGCTGCGGGCGCCGGTGCGTCGACCACGGGGGCGCTCACGCGAGCACCTCGGCGCGGACGGCCGGTCGCGCCGCGACCACGGCGTCGTCGGCGTCGGCGACGAGCCGGTACAGCTCCGGGGTGCCCGGGCGCCGGAGGTAGCGGACGTCGTCGAACGCGGATGCCGCCGTTTCGAGGTCTCCGGCGAGGCCGGGGAACGCGCGGGCCGCCGCGCGCGCGAACGCGTGCACGGTCGCACCGGGCGGCGTGTCGACGACCCCGCGTTCCACGCATCCCCGTGCGAGCGCGCGGAAGCGCAGCACCACGGCCTCGTCCCACCGCTGGGCACGTGCCGCGGACGCTGCGGCTTCGCGGAGCTGGGAGGCCGAGCGGCCCTCCTCCTCGCCGAAGAGCGCGGCGCTCGCGGCGCGCGCACGCCGGGTGGAGCGCGGCACACCCCAGACGGCGAAGGCGACGGCGATCACGGCGATGACGACGGCCGCGGCGATGACGGCGAACAGCGAGCCCCACTCGCCGGACAGCTCCGTGGAGAAGAGGCCGGCCAGGAAGTCGCGGATCGCCTGGGCGGCGCGGTCGAGCAGCGTCGGCTCGGCGATGTCGTATGCCGGATCGGAGAGCTCGGTCTCGGCCCAGCGGCGCGCCTCGTCGCCGTCCGGCTCGAGGGGCGGGACGGTGTCGGCGGCGCGGGCGGCGAGCACGGCGCCCGCGCCCGCTGCGATGCCGAGCAAGCCGGTCAGGCCCACGGAGACTCTCGGTCGACGCCGTCCTGGGCGGCCCCGGGCGGGGTCCAGGTCGTCCGCGCCGGGTCGGCGCCGTCTTCGGTCTCTCGGGCAGCCCGGTCGGCGTCCGGCGATGCCGGAGCGGCCGATGCCGGAGCGGCCGAGGCCGGACCGGCCGGCGCCGGGGGCGCGACCGGGGGCTGTGCGTACGGTGGGTGCCCGTACGCCGGAGCAGCGTAAACGGACGGCTGGGCCGGCTGGGCGTAGGCCTGCTGCGCATAGGGCTGCTGTGCGTAGGGCTGCTGTGCGTACGGCGGCTGGCCCTGGGGCGGCGGTCCGTAGGGCGGCTGTCCGTATGCGGGCGCCTGCTGGCCGTATGCCGGATACATTCCCGGGGCGCTGTAGACGGGGCGCGGAAGCACCGCTCGGCCGATGTTCTCGAGATAGGGGTCCGGGAGCGCAGTGGCTCCGGCATCCCGTCGCTCGACGTAGGCGAGGAGATCGAGGTCGAGGCCCTCGCGACGCATACGGCAGTCGATGTAGATGATCGCCGTGGCGGTGGACTGCACCACGATCGCGACCGACTGGATGAGAAGCGTCACGACCTGGGTCAGCAGCCCGCCGGCGATGATGCCGATGATCGCCGTCGGCTCGGCGGATCCGGTCGGGGCGATGATCGTGCCGAGTCCGGAGCTCAGCAGACTGAACGGGATGCTGACCGCCTGCGCCACGAATCCGAACACGAACGAGATCAGGACGATCACGCCGAGAACGGGCCAGAACCGTCCGCGCGTCAGCGTCCAGGACCGCGCGATAGCGGTCCCGAGAGTCGCGCGCTCGAGGATGATCGCGGCGGGGACGAGCAGCAGCTTGACGGACAGCCACATGGTGAGGGGGATGGAGGCGAGGAAGACGAGCAGCACGAGCACGATGGCGGCGGGTCCGGCGACCGCCGCGATGGCGACGGTCGCGACGCCGACGACCGCGATTGCGCCGACGATCACGAGCATGAGGAGCGCCGCGTATCCGATGAGCCGCCACGCGATCGGCTTCACCTGGCGCCACAGCGCTCCGAGTGTCAGTCTTTCGGCAACGGCGGCATGGGCGACCTCGGTGACGACGATGCCCTGCACGAGGACCCCGAGGGCGCCGGCCGCCAGGGCGAGCACGACCCCCGCGATCAGCGTGATAGCGACCGACCCCGCCATGACGGCGTCGAACTCGTCGCTCCCCGGCTGGAGGGTGTCCAGCCGGCTGAACGACGCGAAGGCGATGCCCAGCACGGCGACGAGGACGACGATGTACGCGAGCGTCTGCACGACGAGTGCGAAGCCGAGCAGCACCCGCGGGTTGCTGCGCAGCGCCGAGAACGAGCGACCCAGGATCGTGCCGAACGAGAGGGGATGCAGCGGGATGATCCCCGGTCGGGATGCCGGAGTCCAGGCCGGATAGGCGGTCACGGGGGTCCCCCTCTGGGTCGTGCGCCTGCGTCTTCGGGCGTTCTCCCATATCGTGTCACACCGGCCGCGCGCGGCATCCGCTTTCCACCGCTTTCGGCGCGGTCACGGGCGGTGCTCGGCCTGTCCTCAGGCGGTGTCGACTACTCTGTGGGGAGCGCAAGGGGAAGGCGCCGTCCGCGCCCTGCCCGTGCGATGAAGAGAAGGACGAATCCGCGCGATGACATCACGCATCCTGGTGGTCGACGACGACACCGCCCTCGCCGAGATGATCGGCATCGTGCTGCGCACCGAGGGATTCGACACCGTGTTCTGCGCCGACGGCGCCCAGGCCGTCGACGCGTGGCGCACCGAGCGCCCCGACCTGATCCTCCTCGACCTCATGCTGCCCGGCATGGACGGCATCGAGATCTGCACGCGCGTGCGCGCGGAGTCCGGCGTGCCCATCATCATGCTCACGGCGCGCACCGACACGGCCGACGTCGTGAAGGGGCTGGAGTCGGGGGCCGACGACTACATCGTGAAGCCCTTCAACCCGAAGGAGCTGGTCGCGCGGATCAAGACGCGACTGCGCCCCGCCAGTCAGCCGGCGAACGACCACCTGCGCATCGGCGACCTGACCGTCGACGTCGCCGCCCATGAGGTGCGCCGGGGCGAAGGGCCGATCGCCCTCACGCCGCTCGAGTTCGAGCTGCTCGTCGCGCTGGCTTCGAAGCCGCAGCAGGTGTTCTCACGCGAGATGCTGCTCGAGCAGGTGTGGGGCTATCACTACAAGGCGGACACCCGGCTGGTCAACGTCCACGTGCAGCGGCTGCGCGCGAAGGTCGAGCAGGACCCCGACAACCCCAAGATCGTGACCACGGTGCGCGGCGTCGGCTATCGCGCCGGCGCGGTCGTGTGAGGCGCACATGGCGACCCCGACCACGGGGGTGACGGCGACCCGGACGCCGCTCGGCGGGTGGCGTGACTGGCGCGCGTGGCCGGGCAACCTCGCGACCCTGTGGCGCCGGTCGCTGCGGTTCCGGACGATCCTGGTGACGCTGGGGCTGACGGCGCTCGCGGTCGTCGTCGCGTGCGTGTGGATGGCGCTGGCCATCCAGAACGACCTGTTCGTCTCGCGCAAGGACCAGGTGCTGCTCAACGCGCAGCGCGCCACCGCCGCCGCGCAGGTCACCCTCGACAGCGCCACGGGTCAGGATGACGTGCAGCTCCAGAACGCGATGCAGCTCGTGCGCACCACGCTGAATCAGCAGTCCACGAGTGACGCGTACGCCGCATTCCGCATCGGCCCGCTCTCGCAGAACGCCCCGCAGGACTTCACGTCGGACCTGGCGTTCGAGAGCCTCCTCACCGACGGCATGCGGGAGAGCGTGCGCGCCAACGACGACCGCCAGGTCTGGCAATCGGTCGCACTGCCGACCGAGGACGGCACGACCACTCCCGGCATCGTGGTCGGGCAGCAGCTGAACGTCCCCGGCGTCGGGCCCTACGAGCTCTACCTCGCCTACGACCTCGCCAACGCCCCCCAGACCCTCGGCTTCGTGCAGGGCACGCTGTGGATCGTGGGCATCGGCCTGGTGCTGCTCATCAGCGGCATCGCGTGGTTCGTGCTGCGGTCGGTCACCACCCCGATCGGCGAGGCCGCCCAGACGAGCGCCCGGCTCGCGTCGGGGCAGCTGGGCGTGCGCCTGCCGGTGCGCGGCGAGGACGAGCTCGCCACGCTCGGCCGGTCGTTCAACGCGATGGCCGACAGCATCGAGTCGCAGATCAAGGAGCTCGCCGACCTGTCCCTGGTGCAGCAGCGCTTCGTGTCGGACGTGTCGCACGAGCTCCGGACGCCGCTGACGACGATCCGTCTGGCCGCCGACATGATCAACGACCAGCGCGACGCGTTCGATCCCGCCACGGCGCGTGCCGCCGAGCTCCTCAACAACCAGGTGCAGCGCTTCGAGACGCTGCTGACCGATCTGCTCGAGATCAGCCGCTACGACGCGGGGTCGGTGCAGCTGGAGCTGGAGCCGACGAGCCTCGCCCATCTCGCCGAGGACGTGATCGCGTCGATGGAGCAGCTCGCCGAGCAGCACCGCACCGACGTGCGGCTGGTGGCGCCGGGGGGATATTCCCCCGTCGACATGGACCCGCGCCGCGTGCGGCGGGTGGTGCGCAATCTGCTCGGCAACGCGATCGAGCACGGCGAGGGTCGCCCCATCGTGGTCACGGTCGACAGCGACCAGCAGTCCGTCGCCCTCGGCGTGCGCGACTACGGCCTGGGCATGAAGCCCGAAGACGTGGAGCGCGTGTTCGACCGTTTCTGGCGGGCCGACCCGTCGCGCACGCGCACGATCGGCGGCACCGGACTCGGCTTGTCGATCGCCCTCGGGGACGCGCGGCTGCACGGAGGCGAGCTCGGCGTGTGGTCCGAGCTCGGCCGCGGCACCAACTTCGTGCTCACCCTTCCCCGCAAGGGCGCCCGCCTGACCGGGCCGTCGCCGATCCCGCTCGACCCGGGAGACGACTCGATCGCCGCCGTCGACGACCTCGGGCTCACGCAGCCGATCCAGGTCCCGCTCGCCGACGTGAGGACGCCGGATGCCGCATCCCCGGGCGGTGCATCGTGACGGCGCGTCGCGGCATCCTGTCGCTGATCGTCGCGGTGCTCGCGGTCGTGCTCACGGCATGCGCGGGCCTTCCGACCAGCGGCAAGGTCAACTACGGACTGAGCACCTCGGATGCCCCGGACTCCGAGGACGTCTCGTTCCTCCTGCCCGACAGCCCGCAGCCGGGAGCCACGCCCGAGCAGATCGTCGAGGGGTTCATCCGCGCCGGATCCGGTCCTGGCGCGCGCGCTCAGTGGGACCGCGCGCGCGAGTTCCTGACCCCGGACTTCGCCCAGGCGTGGGATCCCTCCGCAGGCGTGATCGTCGACGTGTTCGAGGATCGCGTGGCGAGCGAGACCGACGAGGGCGTCGTGACCCTGGCGACGACGGTGGTGGCGACCGTCGACGACGGCGGGGCCTACGAGCGGGCCGAACTCGCCGAGCTGGCGGAGCTCCCCTTCGAACTGGCCCGGATCGACGGCGAGTGGCGCATCTCGTTCGCGCTGGACGGCGTCGTGCTGGACAGGGACGAGTTCCCGCGCGTGTTCCACGACTACTCCGTCATGTACTTCGACCCCACGTGGCAGTTCCTCGTGCCCGATGCGCGCTGGTTCCCGACCACGAGCGCCGCCCGGGATGTGGCGCTCGCCCTCAACGACGGGCCCAGCACCTGGCTCGCCGAGTCGGTCGAGTCCGCCTTCCCCGAGGGGGTCGAGGTCGTCGCGGCGGTTCCCCGGCCGGGGAACGCCTACGAGATCGAGGTGTCCGAGGCCGCGCTCGCCATCGACCGGGAGACCACCGATCGGATCTACACGCAGCTGCGCGCGAGCCTGGCGTCGGCGGGTGTCTCCGAGATCGAGCTCACGGTGCGGTCCACGCCGATCGAGGCCGAGGCGGTCGGCGTGCGATCGACCCGCGTTCCGGGTGCCCCGCTCGTGCTCACCGAGGACGGCTTCGGCTTCCTCGCCGGCGGCGACGAGCTCGAGCCGATCCCCGGTCTCTCGCAGATCGTGGCGGACTTCGATCCGGTGGCCGTCCAGGTCGGCCCGGAGCGCGAGGCGGCGGCCGTGCGCCAGTCCGACGGAGCCGTGTCGATCGTGCGCGCCGACGAGACCTACGACGTCCTGGACACGCGTGACGGGGTCATCGACCCCTCGATCGACCCCTTCGACATCGTGTGGACCGTGCCGCGCGATCAGCCGGGCGGCGTGCAGGCCTACCTCGCCGACCTGAGCCCGGTCATCATCGCCGACGCGTGGCCCGGAGCCAGCGCGATCCACGCGATGTCCGTCTCGCGCGACGGCTCCCGCGTGGCGGCCGTCGTCACCGCGGGCGGGCGCAACGCGCTGTGGGTCGCCGGCATCGTCCGCGGCGCCGACCAGGTGCCCGAGCGACTGGGGGATCCGGTGCCGCTCGCGACGGTGCCCGGGTCGAGCCGCGGGCTGGCGTGGCTCGACGACCTCTCGATCGGCGTGCTCTCGGGCGACGACGAGGGCACGACGGTGATCGAGCAGGTCGTCGGCGGGCTGACCGCGGAGCCGAGCGGCGCGCCCGCGAACATGACCTCGATCGCCGGCGGCACGTCGCTCTCCAGCGTGCGGCTGCTCGCCGACGACGGCACCCTCTCGGTCAAGCGCGGCACGAGCTGGCAGCCGACCGCCACGGGCGTGCTCGTGCTGGCCACCCAGCAGGGCATCCCCCAGTAGGCTGCTCCTCCCCAGCGGGCCGGGGTGCGGCATCCGTCCCCCGGTGCGCCCGCGACGTGCGGGCGCGACCTGAACCGGTGGGAGCGTCGCGGAATGCTCTTCTCCGATTCCTCGCCCGCCGTCGTCCGAGCGGCCCTCTCCGACGCGCTCGCGCTCGTGCTGCCCGTGGTGTGCGCGGGATGCGGCGCCCCCGACGCGTCGCTGTGCGAGGAGTGCGCGGCTGCGCTCCGGCCGTCGCCGGCGCGGCGGATCATCCGCCCACCCGGCGGACCCGTGGAGGTGTGGAGCGGTCTGCCGTTCGACGGCGTCGCGGCGCCGCGACCCCCCCACACCAAAGAACAACCTCGCACCCCCCAACCCCCCCCCCCACCAACCCCC
>NZ_JAYRDE010000002.1:0-81764 GCF_041909575.1 Microbacterium sp.
CCAGCCCCGGTCGCAACTTCGTGACGCTCAAGATCACGACCACGGACGGCATCGTCGGGTGGGGAGACGCGACCCTCAACGGGCGCGAGCTCTCGGTCGCGTCGTACCTGCGCGACCACGTCGCCTCGATGCTGATCGGGCGCGACGAGGACCGCATCGAAGACACCTGGCAGTACCTGTACCGCGGCCCGTACTGGCGCCGGGGGCCCGTCACGATGGCGGCGATCGCGGCCGTCGACATGGCGCTGTGGGACATCAAGGCGAAGAAGGCCGGGATGCCGCTGTACCAGCTGCTCGGAGGTGCGAGCCGCACCGGCGTGCGCGTCTACGCCCACGCGTCGGGGACCGACTACCAGGCGCTCGCCAACGCGATCACCGGCTACGAGGAGCTCGGGTTCACCGCGGTGCGGGTTCAGACCGGGGTTCCCGGTCTCGGGCAGATCTACGGCGTCTCCTCCGCGGGCCCCGGCGTGCGATACGACTACGAGCCCGCCAAGCGCGCGGCCGATGGGCGGCCGAGCGAGGAGACGTGGGACACCCGCAGCTACCTTTCGCACATGCCCGACGTCTTCCGGCGCATCCGCGAGGACTTCGGCACCGGGCTGCGCGTCCTGCACGACGGCCACCACCGGATGTCGCCGATCGAGGCCGCCCGCTTCGCCAAGGACATCGAGCCGTATGACCTCTTCTGGCTCGAGGACTGCACGCCGGGGGAGGACCAGTCGGCACTGCGCCTGGTGCGCCAGCACTCGACCACGCCGCTCGCGATCGGCGAAGTCTTCAACACCGTGTACGACTACCAGACCCTCATCACCGAGCGGCTTATCGACTACGTGCGCTCGGCGGTGACCCACACCGGCGGCATCACCGCGATGAAGAAGCTGCTTGACTTCGCGGCGATCTACGGCATCAAGTCGGGCATCCACGGCCCGACGGACATCTCCCCGGTCGGCATGGCCGCCGCGCTGCACCTCGATCTCGCCATCCACAACTTCGGCATCCAGGAGTACATGCCGCACAACGAGCAGACGCTCGAGGTGTTCCGCACCTCGTTCACGTTCGACAGCGGCTTCCTCCACCCCGGTGAGGAGCCTGGCCTGGGCGTCGAGCTGGACGAGGATGCGGCATCGGCCTTCGAATACACCAAGGCCTACCTCCCCGTGAACCGGCTGCAGGACGGCACCGTCCATGACTGGTGAGGTCGCAGGCGGCCGCGTCCCGCTGCCGCAGCGGACCGCCGAGGCGCGGCTGATCGTCGTCGCGCGGGCGAAGCGGGCGGAGGACTACGATCGCGTGCTCGACGTGCTCGTCGAGGCGGGCATCCGCAGCATCGAGCTGACGCTGACCACCCCCGGCACCTTCGAGCGCCTGCCGGCGCTGACGGATCGCTACGGCGCGTCCGTCGACTTGGGCGTGGGCACGGTCACGAGCGAGGCCGAGCTCGCTCGCGCCATCGGCGCGGGCGCGCGCTACATCGTCACACCCGTCACCTCCGCAGCGCTCGTCGCGCAGGCGCGCGAGGCCGCCGTGCCGATCGTGCCCGGAGGCCTCACGCCGACCGAGCTGTTCGCGTCGTGGTCGGCGGGCGCGTCGGCGGTGAAGATCTTCCCCGCCGGACAGGTGGGCGCCTCGTACCTCAAGGATCTGCGCGGCCCGTTCCCCGACCTCGTGGCGGTGCCCTCCGGCGGCGTCGACCTCGACGGGGCAGCCGCCTGGCTGGCGGCTGGGGCCGCAGCGGTGAGCGTGGGCGGCCCGCTGCTCGGCGACGCGTTCGCCGGCGGCGACCTGGCGGCGCTGGGCACGCGGGCGGAGGCGTTCGTGTCACTGTGCGCGAGGACGGCGCACTGATGTCGACCGGCACGCCGTCGGTGGTCACGCTCGGCGAGACCATGGCGCTCGTCCGCACGACCGAGATCGGGTCGCTCCGGCACGCGTCGCAGCTCGCGCTGGGCATCGGCGGTGCGGAGAGCAACGTCGCGATCGGGATGCAGCGGCTCGGCGTCCGGTCGTCCTGGCTCGGCCGCGTCGGCGACGACCCGCTCGGCGAACGCGTGATCCGCGAGCTGCGCGCGGAGGGGGTGGACGTGCGAGGCATCGTCGATGCCGGAGCGCCCACGGGCCTCATGGTGAAGGAGCGGCCGTCGGCGGCGTCGACCGCGGTCCACTACTACCGGGCGGGTTCGGCGGGGTCCCGGCTGGATGCCGGGGACCTTCCCGACGACTGGGTGGAGCGCGCCGGCCTGCTCCACGTCACCGGCATCACGGCCCTGATCTCGGCGTCCGCACGCGCGGCGCTCGAGGCCGCCGTCGACCGCGCGAAGGCCGCCGGCGTCACCGTGAGCTTCGACGTCAACTACCGGTCCGCGCTGGCCGGTGCCACGACCGCGGGCCCGCTGCTGAGGTCGATCGCCGAGCGCGCGGACCTCGTCTTCGGGGGCGCGGAGGAGCTGGCGCTGCTGTTCCCCGGCGCGGATGCCGAAACGGCGGCGCACTCCCTGCTGGCGGCGGGCGTGCGTCAGGTCGTGTGCAAGCTCGGAGCGGACGGTGCCAGGGTCTTCCTCGCCGACGGCGAGGTCGAGGCATCCGGATTCGTCATCGAGCCCGTCGACACGGTCGGCGCAGGGGATGCCTTCGTGGCCGGCTACCTGAGCGCGCTGCTCGGCGGGCTGGCCGTGCCGGACGCCCTCGTGCGGGCGAACGCGTGCGGGGCGATGGCCTGCCTGACGCCGGGAGACTGGGAGGCGGCGCCCTCCCTGCGCGATGTCGAGCGCTTCCTCGGGTTCGGCGCAGACCCCGTCCAACGGTGACGCCCGCACGCGCGCCGCGCGATGATACGCCTATCGGGCCGAAGTTTCCATAGGCGGAGCGACGCAGACGCCTCCCGCTAACGTCCTACTGTTACCGCCCGGCACCACGGGCGGCAAAAGGGAGGACATCATGCTCTGGACCATCCTGGGCCTCATCATCATCGGCCTCATCGCCGGACTCATCGCTCGCGCCGTCATTCCCGGCAAGCAGAGCATGGGCATCCTGCTGACCATCGTGCTCGGCATCGTCGGCTCGTTCGTCGGCGGCTTCCTCGGCTACCTGCTGTTCGGTGCCGACCCGAACGGCGGCTTCCTGCAGCCCGCGGGCATCATCGGATCGATCCTCGGTGCGATCATCGTGCTCGGCATCTACGTCATGGTCTCGCGCCGCCGCGGCGTGAGCCGTACCTGACGCACCCCCCGCCCGGTCATCCGGGCGCAGTCGCCAAGACACGCCGTTCGCTCAGCTGAGCAGCGGCGTGTTTTGGCGACTCCTGTGTTTTGACCACTCGTGCGTCGGGCTCAGGCAAAGCGCCGGGCGAGGTCGGCCCCGGCGGCGAAGAGCCACCGCGCGGGCTCGGTCAGCGCCGCGTCAGTCGAACCAGCGAGGTCGGTGAGCGAGACGGCGTGGGCGAACCCTGACACGTCGGCGTCGTGGGAGATCCTCCCGGCGACGAGCGCCGCGGGGGCGCCGGCCGATCGCGCGAGCGCCTGCACGAGGCTCGGCGCCTTCCCCGCCGCCGATTGCCCGTCGAACGAGCCCTCGCCGGTGACGACGACGGATGCCGCGGCCACCGCCTGCGGCAGCCCGATTAGTTCGGCCACGGCGTCGGCGCCCGGAACGAGCGTCGCGCTCCACGCGAGCAGGGCGAACCCTGTGCCTCCGGCCGCCCCCGCCCCCGGCGCGGCCGGATCGACGTCGACGAGCCCGGCCAGCCGGGCGAGGCCGGCGTCGAGGAGTGCGATGTCCTCGGGCCCGGCGCCCTTCTGAGGGCCGAAGACGGCCGCAGCGCCGCTCTCGCCGAGCAGCGGGTTGGTCACGTCGGTGAGCACGTTCACTCCACCCGCCGGGAGGGAGGGCAGGCCGGTGAGGTCCACCGCCGACAGCGACCCCAGACCGCGGCCTCCGGGTGAGATCGGCCGGGATGCGGCATCCGTGAACCGCGCCCCCAGTGCCGTGAGCATGCCGGTGCCGCCGTCGGTCGAGGCGCTGCTGCCGATACCGAGCACGAGCCGCGAGACTCCGTGGCCGAGGGCGGCGGCGATCGCCTCGCCGAACCCGCGGGTGCCGGCGTCGAGCGGGCGGAGCGCGGGCGGCGAGCCCAGCAGCTCGATGCCCGACGTCGACGCCAGCTCGACCACGGCGGTGCCTTGCGGCGCGTCGGCGGAGCCCGGCAGGAGGAGCCAGGATGCCGCGACCGCCCGCTCGTCCGGGCCGGTCACCGTCACCGGCATCCGGACGGACCCGGGAACAGCCGCCGCGAAGGCGTCGAGCGTGCCCTCCCCGCCGTCCGCCATCGGCAGGAGCACGATCTCGGCGCGCGGATCGACCGATTCCCAGCCGGCGCGGAGCGCGGCGGCGGCGTCGGCGGCGCCGAGGGAGCCCTTGAACGAGTCCGGGGCGAGGACGACGACGCCCATGTCAGCGGCTCAGCACCGCGTCGACCGCGGCCGCCGAGTACTCGCGGTCCACCACGAGCGCGGCGAGGCCGACGGTGGCCGCCTGGGCCCCCAGGGTCGAGAGACTGACGGTGAGGTGCCGCGTCGCGCGGGGGAGCGACCGAGGGTAGAGGGTCTCGCGCACGCCGGTGAGGAGCGGAGCGGACGCCATCCTCCCGCCCAGCACCACCTCGGCCGGATTCAGCAGCGACACCATGGTCGCGACCACCTCGCCGATCACCCGCCCGGCCTCCTGCGTCAGGCGGGCGGCGTCGGTGTCGCCGGCTGCGAGATAGGCGCCCACGTCGGTTCCGGATGCCGCCGGCTTGCCGAGCGCCGTCAGCGCCGTGGCCACCGCCCGGCCCGAGGCGACGGCGGCGAGACAGCCGTGCGCGCCGCACTGGCAGACCAGGTCGTCGTAGCCGGCGATCTTGACGTGACCGATGTCGCCCGCGCCGCCGTCGGTGCCGCGGTACACCTGGCCGCCGATCACGATGCCGGTGCCGATACCCGACGAGACCTTGATGAAGCAGAGCGAGCGCGATCCGGGGTGCGCGACGCGCTGCTCGCCGAGAGCCGCGGCGTCGGCGTCGTTCGCCACGAGCACCGGGACCCCGAGGGCATCGCCCAGGTGCTCCGCGATCGGGTAGGCGTCCCAGCCCGGCATGATCGGCGGCTGGCTCGGGCGCCCCGTGTCGGGATCGACGGGTCCGGGGACGCTGATGCCGATCGCGGCGACCCGCTCCACGCCCGGCGTCGACGTGAGGAGCGCCTTCGCGCGCTCGGCGAGGGCGTTCAGGGTGTGGTCGGGGCCGTCGGCCACGGCGACGTCGACCCGCTCCTCGGCCAGCACGCGGCCGGCGAGGTCGGTGAGGGCGACGGTCGTGTGCGTCGTGTCGACGGATGCCGCGACCACCGCGGCGTGGGAGGTGTTGAACTCCAGGCGCTTCGACGGGCGGCCGCCCGTGACCCGCTCGATGCCCTTCTCGACGATGAGGCCGGCATCCAGGAGGGCGTCGATGCGCGTGGAGACGGTCATGCGGGACAGCCCGGTCATGTCGAGCACGTCTCCGCGGGTGAGGGGACCGCGGTCGCGGATGAGCTCCAGCACGTCGCCGGGTCCGGGCATCCTCGTCTCCTTCGTTGGCTACTCAGCCTATTATGCTTGACAGTTAGACAAAACGCATCTAACTTCTAGACATATCGGTCGCGGTGAAGCGGCTGAGAACACTCTGCAACACGTGAAGCGCGAGGAGGCGCACGGTGAAGATCCGTTCCACAGCAGTGACCCTGGCCGCGATCGGCGCGACAGCCCTCGTGCTGTCGGGCTGCACGTCCGGCGGCGACAGCAACGACAGCGACTCGATCACCTTCTGGGTGCAGGAGGATCTCCCCGACCGCGTGGCAGCGACGGAGGACATCGTCGCCGCCTTCGAGGACGAGTCGGGCATCGAGGTCGAAGTCGTCTCGGTCGCCGAGGACCAGTTCGCCCAGCTCATCACCTCGTCGGCTGCGGCCGGCGACCTGCCCGACGTGATCGGGGGCATCTCGCTTCCGCAGGTGCGCACGCTCTCGGCCAACGAGCTCGTCGACACCGACGCCGTCGGCGCCGTCATCGAGGCGCTCGACGCCTCGACGTTCTCCGAGAAGGCGCTCGAGCTCACCGCCGACGGCGACACGCAGCTCGCCGTGCCGAGCGAGTCGTGGCTCCAGATGCTCTTCTATCGCACCGACCTGTTCGAGGCGGCCGGGCTCGACGCGCCCGACACCTACGACAAGGTCCTCGAGGCCGCTGCCGCGCTCGACTCGGCGGAGCTCGCCGGCTTCGTCGGTGCGACCGCTCCGGGCGACGCGTTCACCGAGCAGACCTTCGAGCAGGTCGCCCTCGGCAACAACTGCCAGCTCGTCAACGCCGACGGCGAGATCGAGCTCGACTCGTCGCAGTGCGTGGAGTCCTTCGAGTTCTACGGCGACCTCATCTCGAACTACTCGGTGCCCGGCGCCCAGGACGTCGACACCACGCGTGCCACGTACTTCGCCGGCGAGGCGGCGATGTTCATCTGGTCGAGCTTCGTCCTCGACGAGATGGCGGGCCTGCGTGCCGACGCCATGCCGAACTGCCCCGAGTGCGCCGACAACCCCGCGTTCCTCGCCGAGAACACCGGCGTCGTGACCTCGATCGCCGGCCCCGACAACGACGGGGCCGCCCAGTTCGGCGAGATCACGTCGTGGACGATCACCGACGGAGCGAACGCGGAGGCGTCGCAGGCGTTCATCGAGTACATGATGGGCGACGGCTACGAGGACTGGATCGCGATCGCCCCCGAGGGCAAGGTCCCGGTGCGGTTCGGGACCGCCGATTCGCCGACGCAGTTCTCGGACGCGTGGGCGACGTTCCCCGCCGGCGTGGACACCAAAGCGCCGCTGTCGGACTTCTACACCCCTGAGGTCCTCGAGCAGGTGGCAGCCGGCCCCGAGAACATCGCCCGCTGGGCGATCCCCCAGGGCCAGGGCGATCTGCTGGGCGCGCTCCAGGGCGAGCAGCCCGTCGCGACCGCGGTGAGCGAGGTCACCCAGGGCGGCGACGCCGAGCAGGCGGCGGCGGCCGCGGCCGAGGCGGCGCGATCCGTCCAGGAGTCGCTCCAGTGACTCAGCTCTCCGCAGGGGGTGCGGACCTCTCCGGTCCGCCCCCCGGCGTGAGCGACGACGAGGAGGACGTGCGCCCCGGCGAGCACGTCCTCCCCACCCGCAAGGGGAAGTCGCGACGCAGCCGGGAGGAGAACCGGGCCGGTCTCCTCCTCATCAGCCCGACGCTGATCATCATCACGATCGCGGTCATCATCCCGATCGTCTGGGCCATCGCGCTGGCGTTCCAAGACGTGCGCCTCATCAACATCCGCGAGACGGGCCTCTTCGGCTCGTACACGCTCGACAACTTCATCGAGGTCATCACCTCTCCGGGCTTCCTCACGGCGCTGTGGACGACCATCGTCTACTCGGTGTTCGGCACCGCCCTGGCGATCGGCATCGGTCTCATCGCGGCTCTCGCCCTGCGCAAGCCCTTCCGCGGACGAGGCCTCATCCGCGCCTCGCTGCTGCTCCCCTACGTCGCGCCGGTCGTGGCCGCCACCTTCGTGTGGACGACGCTGCTGAACCCCCAGTTCGGCTTCGTCAACTGGTTCGGCCAGACGGTGCTCGGCTGGGAGGAGCCGGTCGCGTTCCTCTCGCAGCGATCGCTGCCGGTCTCGATCTTCGGCTGGGAGGTCGAGCTGCCCATCGCGCTCATCACGGTCATCTGCTTCGAGGCATGGCGCTCGTTCCCCTTCGCCTTCCTCTTCCTCACCGCACGCCTGCAGGCCGTGCCCGAGGTCCTCGACGAGGCGGCCCGCATCGACGGCGCCACCCCGACCCAGCGGTTCTGGCACATCCTGTGGCCGCAGCTGCTGCCCACGATCGCGGTGCTCACGGTGCTCCGCTTCATCTGGACGTTCAACAACTTCGACGACATCTACCTGCTCACCGGCGGCGGTGCGGGCACGCAGGTCGTCGCGGTGCGGGTCTTCGACTACATGACCGCCCGTGGAGACATCGGTGCGGCCGCCGCGCAGGCCCTCGTGCTCGCCGCGATCCTGGCGGTCCTCGTGGGCGTCTACCTCAAGCTGTTCGGCCGGCAGGAGGAGCAGGCATGACCGCCACGACCCTCGAGAAGAGCACGAGCCGCACGCGGCCCCGTGGCGGGTTCAACCGCGACCGTTTCGAGAACGCGCTGTTCCGGATCCTGAAGCCGATCGTGATCGTGCTGCTGCTCGTGGTCGCGGTCTTCCCCTTCTACTACATGGTCCTGCTGAGCTTCCGGTCGCTGGATTCGCTCCTTCAGGACCCGGGGGCGCTGTGGATCTCGATCGACGAGCTCGACCTCTCGACGTACCTCGAAGTGCTCATGCCGGTCTCCGACGGAGGCCAGGGCTTCATCGTCTTCATGCGCAACTCGCTGCTGGTCGCGCTCAGCACGGTCGTGCTGACTCTGATCGTGGCGATCCCGGGCGCGTACGCGGTGAGCCGCCTGCAGTTCTTCGGCCGCCGTCAGGTCTCGGGGCTGTTCCTCGCGGTGTACTTCTTCCCGGCGATCCTCCTGGCCGTCCCGCTCTTCGTGTTCTTCACGCAGGTGGGACTGCGCGGCTCGCTCGTGGCGCTCGTGATCGTCTACGTCTCGCAGGTCGCCGCGGTGTCGATCTACACGCTGCGCAACTACTTCGCGACGGTGCCGGTCTCCCTCGAGGAGGCGGCGGCCATCGACGGATGCGGCCGCCTGCAGACCATGTGGAAGATCAGCCTCCCCCTGGCCATGCCGGCGCTGGTGTCCAACGGCCTGTTCATCTTCATGATCGCGTGGAACGAATTCCTCTTCGCCCTGCTGTTCCTGGTCGAGAAGCGCGACTCGTGGACGGTCTCGCTCGGCCTGTCGCAGCTCTCGGGGAGCATCGAGGTGCCGACTACTGTCCTGATGGCCGGATCCGTCATCCTCACCCTGCCGATCATCGTCCTGTTCTTCGCCTCTGAGCGGCTCCTGGTCGGCGGCCTCACCGCCGGAGCCGAGAAGGGCTGAGCGGCCTGCGGCCCGCACACCTCACCCGAAAGGAGCGCACGTCCCGTGCCTCAGATCGTCCAGTTCACCGAACCCGGCCGCGTCGAGCTC
The DNA here is from genome assembly GCF_041909575.1 of Microbacterium sp. Taxonomy (GTDB): domain Bacteria; phylum Actinomycetota; class Actinomycetes; order Actinomycetales; family Microbacteriaceae; genus Microbacterium. The sequence goes on from NZ_JAYRDE010000002.1 coordinate 9,163, forward strand.
GTCGAGACCGAGGCTTTTCCGCTGGTCGCCGGATCGGTGCGCGTCGCCACCTGGTACTCCGGCATCTCGGCCGGCACCGAGCTGACCGCCTTCCGCGGCACCAACCCCTATCTCCACGCGACGTGGGATGCCGACCAGCGGCTGTTCCGGCCGGGCGAGCCGAGCTTCGCCTACCCCGTCCAGGGGTGGGGATACTCCGAGGTCGGGCAGGTGGTCGAGGTCGCCGACGACGTCACGACGCTGTCGGCCGGTGATCTCGTGCACGGGATCTGGGGTCACCGCAGCGACGCGGTGCTGCCGGCATCCGCTCTGGAATGGCGCCGGATGCCGGAAGGCGCCGACGCGATCCTCGGCACCTTCGCACGCGTCGGCTCGATCGCACTGAACGCGGTGCTCGCCGCCGATGTGCGACTGGGCGAACGGGTCGCGATCTTCGGGCAGGGGGTCATCGGCCTGCTCGCCACGCGCCTGGCGACCCTGTCGGGCGGCCGCGTCTACGCCGTCGACACCGTGGCGGACCGGCTCGCGAAGGCGAGGGAGTTCGGCGCGGTCGAGGCGATCGACGCGTTGCGCGAGGGCGGGGCGGGCGCCTACATCCGCGAGCTCACGGGAGGCGGCGCCGACAGCGCGATCGAGCTCTCGGGCGCGGATCGGGCGCTGCACGAGGCGGTGCGCTCGGTGGTCGTCGAAGGCCTGGTGGCGGCATCCGGCTTCTATCAGGGCGGCGCGACGGGCCTGCGCCTCGGCGAGGAGTTCCACCACAACCGCGTGCGGATCGTCGCCAGCCAGATCTCGGGCGTGCCGGTCGGACTCGGCGGCCGATGGGACCAGTCGCGGCTCGTCCGCACCGTCATGGAGCTCATCACCGCGGGCACGGTCGATGCCGGAGCGCTCGTGAGCGATGTGGTGGACGCCGCCGCCGTGGGCGAGGTCTTCGGCCGACTGGATGCCGGAGACCCCGCGATCCTGCAGGCCGTGCTGCGATTCGAGGCTGCGCCGGAGCACGCCCGATGACCGACCTCCCCGACTATCGACCGAGCGTCCCTTCCGATCCCGCACGGGTCGGCCTCATCGGCGCCGGGGCTATTGCGCGCTCTGCGCATCTGCCGGCATATGCCGCATGGGGAATCCCCGTGGTCGCCGTCGCCTCGCGCACGGAGGAGTCCGCCCGTGCGCTCGCTGCGGACTTCGGCATCGGCGCCGTCCACGCGTCGGTCGCGGAGCTGCTCGCCGATCCGGACGTCGAGGTCGTGGACATCGCGACGGGCCCGGCCGGACGGCTCGACCTCATCGCGGCGGCCGTGGACGCCGGCAAGCACGTGCTCGCCCAGAAGCCCCTGAGCGTGGACGAGGCGGAGCTGCCGCGACTGCGCGAGGTCCTCGCGCGTGCCGACGAGCGCGGCGTGCGGGTGGCCGTCAACCAGAACGCCCGGTGGGCCCCCGCCTGGCGCCTGGCGACGCTGCTCGTGCGCGACGGGGCGATCGGCGAGATCGTCGGCGTGACGCACCTGCACGACAAGCCGCTCCCGCCCCTGGCGGGCACCCCTTTCGACGACGTCCCGCACATGCTCATCGCCGACTACCTCGTGCACTGGATCGACATCACCCGGTGCTGGCTCGAGGGCTCCCGCATCGTGTCGGTGACCGCGCAGGACTCTCGCGTGCCCGGGCAGCCCGGCGACGCGAGGAACCCGTGGCATGCCGGCATCCAGCTCGTCACGTCGACCGGGGCGAGCGCGTCCCTTCGCATCGTCGGCGATGCGCGCACGCGGTCCGGCGGCTGTCCGTTCTGGATCCACGGCACCGAGGGCACGATCCGCGGAAGCGTGCTGCTCGGCAGCGACTTCCTCGAGCTCGAACGCGGCGACTCCCGCGAGCTTCTCGCGCTCGAGGGCCAGTGGTTCACCGACGGATTCGCCGGCGCGATGGGCGAGCTGCTCACGGCCGTCGCCGACGGGCGCGAGCCCGAGAACTCGGCGGCGCACGTCCTCGCGACGGTCCGTCTGGGGTGGGCCGCGGCGGCCTCGGCCGGGGCGGGCGGCGTGCCCGTGCGCCCGGCGGATCTCGATCTCAGTCCCACTCGAAAGGCCGAACCAGCATGACCGTCGTCGACGACCTTCCGGTCGGGCCCGATGCCCGCGTGTACACCGAGGGGTGGCAGAGCTGGAGCCCCACCACGTGGTACGAACGGCAGACGCCCGCTCACCGGCCCGCCGAGGGCTGGGAGCACCCCATGCGGTTCCGCCCCGGCGCGCCCCTGCGCGGCGACGACCTGCAGGGCGAGGGGCTGCTCGTGGTCGATCCCGGGGACGGCGAGCCCGCGCGCGTCTACGCGACGCTCGACGCCTCCGTCGAGGTGCCGTCGATCCGCGCGCGGTGGCGACCCGGTGGGATCGTCGTGGACGCCGACGGGCCCGTGCAGCAGTGGACGACGGATGCCGCGTCCCTCGCCGGCAGCGCACATCCCGCGCTGACCGGGTTCGGCGACAGGTTCGGTGCAGCGGCCGGAGCACGCGTCGGGACGGTGCCGCGGGTGTGGTGCACCTGGTACCGGTACTTCGAGGAGGTGACGGCAGCCGACGTCGCCGAGAACCTGCGGGCGATCGAGGAGCTCGACCTGCCCGTCGACGTCGTGCAGATCGACGACGGCTGGAGCCTGGGGACGGGGGAGTGGACGAAGCCGAACCCGCGGTTCGGATCGCTGGGCGATTCCATCCGGGCGATCCGCGACAGCGGCCGCCGCGCGGGAGTGTGGCTCGCGCCGTTCTCGGTCGGATCGCGGTCGGATGTCGCGCAGCGCCACCCGGAATGGCTCACCGGGCCCGCCGGGCACAACTGGGGAGACGACCTCATCGGCCTGGACCTCACGCATCCGGGCGTGCGCGACCACCTCGCCGAGGTGTTCACGGGCATCCGCGCCCTCGGGGCCGACTACCTCAAGCTCGACTTCCTCTACTCCGGGGCCGTTCCCGCTCGCCGCCACGACGACGTGTCGGCGATCGAGGCATACCGGTCCGGACTCGCGCTCATCCGGGAGGTCATGGGCGAGGATGCCTTCCTCCTCGGCTGCGGAGCCCCGATCCTCCCGAGCGTCGGCCTCGTCGACGCGATGCGGGTGGCCTCCGACACGTTCCACGAAGGCGGCGAAGACGGATCGCAGGGCCTGCGCGGCCGGATGTCGCTCGAGGCCCGCGCGTGGCAGCACGGCCGGCTGTGGACGACCGATCCCGACTGCCTCGTGGCGAGGCCGGAGTTCGCGCTCCGCGACGAGTGGGCCGAGGTCGTGCTCGCCGCTCCCGGCCTGCGCGGGTTCTCGGACCGCATCGCCGAACTCGACGACCACGGACTCGACCTGGTCCGGCGGCTGCTGAAGGAGGAGACGCGGTGACCGACGTCGACCTGAACGCCCTGCGCGACCGGCTGCGGCCCCTGGTCGCCGGGCTCTACCCCGACTCCGCCGACGAGGTGCTCGAGGCGCTCGTGGACCTCGCGCGGCGGTGGGCGCCGCAGCTCGGTCCCGCCGACAAGGGGCACCCCGATCAGGGCACGGCGTACCTCATCACGTACGGCGACGCGTTCCGGCGCGAAGGCGAGGCACCGCTGCACACGCTGGCGGACGTGCTGAGGACGCACGTGCGGGATGCCGTGACCGACGTGCATCTGCTCCCGATCTACCCGTGGACCTCCGACGACGGGTTCGGCGTGGTCGACCACCGGGAGGTGAATCCCGATCTCGGCACGTGGGGCGACATCGCCGACCTGCGCGCCGACCACGCCCTGGCGCTCGACTTCGTCGCCAACCACCTGTCCAGTTCCAGCCCCTGGTTCCGCGGATGGCTGGAGCGAGACCCGCGGTACGCGGGCTACTTCCTCGAGCCGGGCCCCGACTTCGACGTGACGCACGTCGTGCGCCCGCGCACCACCCCGCTGCTGCACGAGTACGCGCGGTCCGACGGCACCGTCGCGCACGCGTGGACCACGTTCGGCCCCGATCAGGTCGACGTCGACCCGAGCACGCCCGCGGTGCTGCTCGACCTCACCGACGTGCTCCTGGGCTACCTCGCGCACGACGCGACGACCGTGCGACTCGACGCCATCGGGTTCCTCTGGAAGCAGTCCGGCACCTCGTGCATCCACCTGCCCCAGACCCACGACGTCATCCGCGTCTGGCGGGTGCTCGTGGACGCGCTGGCACCGGGCACGCTGCTGCTGACCGAGACCAACGTGCCGCACGCCGACAACATCACGTACTTCGGCGACGGCTCCGACGAAGCGCACATGGTGTACCAGTTCGCGCTCCCGCCCCTCGTGCTGCACGCCTTCGTCACCGGTCGCGCGCGCGCCCTGTCGGACTGGGCGGCGAACATCGGCCCCGTCAGCGACACCGCGACGTGGTTCAACTTCCTCGCGAGCCACGACGGGATCGGCATCCGTCCGACGCAGGGCCTGCTCACCGACGAGGATCGGGCGCTCCTCGTCGAGCGCACCCTCGCGCGAGGGGGCCGCGTGTCGATGGCGCGCCGACCCGACGGATCGGAGGGCGTCTACGAGCTGAACACCAACTACCTCGACGCCCTCGTCGATCCGGCGGACGCGGATCCGGATGCCTCGGCGGTGGTGCGAGGGCTCGCCGCGCACGCGATCCTCCTGTCGGTCATCGGTGTGCCCGCGATCTACTATCACTCGCTCCTGGGCTCCGGTCAGGACCGGCAGGGCATGGCGGAGAGCGACATCCCGCGCCGCATCAACCGCGAGGTGCTCGACGCCGACCGGCTCGCCGCCGAGCTCGGATCCTCGCCTCGCCGCGAGGGCATGCTCGAGGGGCTGCGGCGCCTGCTCGAGGTGCGCCGATCGCTGCCCGGCTTCTCGCCGTTCGCGAGTCAGACGGTCGAGCAGCTCGACCCGCGGGCCTTCGTCGTACGCCGGGCAGCCGGCACCCCCGATGAGATCGTCGCCGCCGTCAACGTCAGCGACGACGTGGTCGTGCTGCCGGGGCTGTCGGGGTACGACGTGCTGTCCGAGCGCGAGGTGGCGGGTCTCCTCCTCGAGCCGTTCGGCTTCGCGTGGCTCCGCCCGACTCGCTGATCCCGTTCGCACTCGCGTCATGATCGGCGCCCCGGCGACCTCATACGTATGGATGCCGGCTACCGGATGCCGGCGTCTTCGGAGGACGAGGTTCTATCCGGGGGGATGCGCCTCGTCTGCTCGGGGGTGCCGGCCGCGCCTGGCCGGCACCCCTCGCGAAACCGGGCCACCGCGTGCAGGAGCCTGCGGCCGACCCGCCTACTCTGGAGCCATGGCGCTCGGAGCGACGATCCACACTTTCACGGTCCAGCTAGCCGACGTCGATCGGGGCGTGTACGAAGAGCTCGCGCTGCGCGTGGCGCGGCATCCGTCCGAGACCGGCGCCTTCATGCTCACGCGCGTCCTCGCGTACTGCCTCGAGTACGAGGAGGGGATCGTCTTCACCGAGGGCGTCTCGGCGACCGACGAGCCCGCGGTCCTGGTGCGGGATCTGACGGGGCGGATCACCGCGTGGATCGAGGTCGGCGCGCCCGACGCCGAGCGCCTGCACTACGGCAGCAAGCTCGCCGACCGGACCGTCGTCTACACCCACCGCGATCCCGCGAAGGTGATGGCGCCGTGGGAGGGCAAGCGCATCCACGACGCCGGCGCGATCCGCGTGCACTCGTTCGACCCGGGATTCGTGGATGCCGCCGTCGCCGCCATCGACCGCCGCAACACCATGACCCTGTCGGTGACGGAGCGCGAGCTCTACCTCGACCTCAACGGCACCTCGCTGAGCACCGCCGTGCACGAGCACCGCCCCACCTGATCCGGTCCCCAGGATCTCTGGGATTGGGGCGCGTTCCGATCCTCGGGGCGCGATCTGTGCGCCCCAACGGACGGGCTGCGCCCCAAACCCGGGACTGAGGGGCGGGGTCAGGCGCGCCGCGCCCGAGGGGGCGCGCTGGAGTCGAGGATCGCCCGCAGGCGGGCTGCCTCCTCCGCCGGCATACCGTACCCGTGCTCGGGCTGCGGATAGGCGCGCGTGCGCACCTCGTCGGCGTACGCGGTGACTCCGGCGAGCATCGCGGACCGCACGTCGGCATAGCGCTTCACGAAGCGCGCCGCGTGGCCGTCGTAGATGCCGAGCAGGTCGTGGAACACGAGCACCTGCCCGTCGGCCGCGGGTCCCGCGCCGATCCCGATGACGGGCACCTCCAGGCGCGGCATGACCGCCTCGGTGACGGCGGATGGGATCGCCTCGAAGACGATGGCGAAGCATCCGGCATCCTGCAGCGCCACCGCGCTCTCGCACAGCGCGACCGCCTCTTCGGCGGTGCGGCCCTGCGCACGATACCCGCCGATGGTCGCCGCCGTCTGCGGGGTGAGGCCGACGTGGCCCATCACCGGGATGCCGGCCGCGACGATCGCGCGGGCGCGGTCGACCGATGAGCCGCCGCGCTCGATCTTGACGGCGTCGCATCCGGTCGTCTTGATGAACCGCTGGGCGGTGGCGACGGCCTGCTCGTCCGATCCCTCGTACGAGCCGAACGGCAGGTCGGCGACGAGGAGCGGGGTGGTGAGACCGCGGCGCACGGCGGCGGTGAGCATGATCATCTCGTCGACCGTGACGGGGACGGTGCTCTCGTGCCCGAGCACGGTCATCGCGGCCGAGTCGCCGACGAGCACCATGTCGACCCCGGCCGCCTCGGCGATCTGGGCACTCGGGTAGTCGTACGCGGTCACCATGACGATCGGCTCGCGGTTCGCCTTGAGTGCGGCGAGCCCGCCGAACGTCATGCGGGGCCGCGACGCGGGCGCGGCGGGGGTCAGCGGTCCTGTGCTCATGGCGCGGCCTCCAGGATGCGGTTGTCGATCAGTCTCGCAGGTCCGACGCGGGCGGCGACAGCCAGGAGTGCGGCGCCCTCGACGCGGTCGAGCTCGCGAAGGTCGTCGGGCGAGCGCAGTTCGAGATACTCGGGCTCGATCCCCGCGCCGGAGAGGACAGCGGATGCCGCGCTCAGCACGGCTGCGGCATCCGTTCGTCCCTCTGCCACCGCGCGCTCCGCCGCGTCCAGCGCGCGGTTGAGCGCGGTCGCCTGCTGACGGGCGTCCGGGTCGAGGTAGACGTTGCGCGAGCTCATCGCCAGGCCGTCGGCCTCCCGGACGGTGGGGCACGCGACGATGCGCACCGGCATGTCGAGGTCGCGCACGAGGCGCCGGATCACGAGCACCTGCTGCGCATCCTTCTGGCCGAAGTAGGCGTCGTCGGGCGCGACCATCTGGAAGAGCTTGGTCACGACGGTGGCGACGCCGTCGAAGTGGCCGGCTCCCCGCGCGGCGCCGTCGAGCACGTCGGTGATGCCCGCGATGTGGATAGACGTCGAGAATCCGTCCGGGTAGACCTCGGCCACCCCGGGGGCGAAGAGCACGTCGACGCCGGCCTCCTCGGCCAGCCGGGCATCGCGCTCCTCGTCCCGCGGGTACGCGGCGAGGTCCTCGCTCGGCCCGAACTGCGTCGGATTGACGAACAGCGACATCACCACGAGATCGTTCGCCGCCCGCGCGGCGCGGACGAGCGACAGATGACCGTCGTGCAGGGCGCCCATCGTCGGCACGAGGCCGATCGTGGCGCCGAGCGAGCGCGCGTCGCGCACGGCGGCGCGGACCTCGGCGACGGTGCGGACGATTCTCATGCCGGGAGCTCCTCGGTGCGCGCCAGCGCGCGGGTGCGCTCTGCCAGCTCGTCGAACAGCGCGAGGAGCTCGGGTGCGTGCGTCGCGATCGCGTCGCGCTGGAGCGCGACGGTGGCCTCGTCGCCGCGGGCGATCGGGCCGGTCAGTGCCGCGCGGGGCCCGCGCTCGGCCCAGTTCTCGACCGTTCCGCGCACGAGCGGCGCCAGGTGTGCGCGGAAGCCGGCGGGGAGGCCGGATGCCGCAGCCACCCGCTCGGCGGCGGCTTCGAGCGTCACCAGGAAGTTCGAGGCGATGGATGCCGCCGCGTGATAGCCCGCGCGCTGTTCGTCGGTCACCTCGAACGGGCGGCCGCCGATCGATTCGGCGAGCTCGACGGCCAGCGCGAGCGCCTCGGGCGAGGTTCCCGCGACCGCGCAGCCCACGCCGGTGAAGGCATCCGCCCCCTCGGCGCCGGCGAACGAGCGCAGCGGGTGGATGCTGAAATCGACGCCGCTGCCGGCCACGGGGGTCGCGCCCGACGTGTGCCCGAGCAGGGGGGTGCGGGCGCGAAGGGTCCCGGCGGTCGCGGCGATTTCCCGGTCGGGTACGCACAGCAGCACCACGTCGGCGGGTGCGACGGGCTCGCCGCGGCCGAAGGGCCCGGCCACCGCGTACCCGGCGGCGGCGAGAGCGAGGGCGGCGGCCCGACCGACGCGGCCCGGTCCCACGACGCTGATGCGCGCGACGGTGCGGGGATCCGGGATGCTCATGGTCGTGGTCCGCGGAAGGGCTGCGGCACCCGACGAGTATCCCACCCGCGACGCTCCGCACGGAAACCGGAGTGCGCCGGGTGGCAGGTCACTCGGCGTGGGTGATGCCGGTTCGGGCCCGCGCGCGCCAACGTTGACTCCACGGAAGGAGTGCCCGATGAGCGAGCCCCCGATCGAACGGCTGAGCCGGTCCCAGCGCCGCCGCGTCGTCGCCTGGGGACTGCTGCGCGCCCTCATCTCCGCCGTCGTCCTCGTCACGCTCTACTTCGTGATCCCCCTCGAGTGGTTCGACGCCCTCCCAGTGGCTCTCGCGTTCGTCGTGGCCGGCGGCATCCTGGTCGGCGTGTCAGTGTGGCAGGTGATCGCGATCATCCGGTCCGCAGAGCCGGGGCTGCGAGCGATCGAGGCGCTGGCGGTGATCGCCCCGCTGTACCTCCTGGTGTTCGCCGCGATCTACTTCCTCATGGTCCACAACGACGCGTCCGCCTTCACGCAGCCGCTGACCCGCATGGACGCCCTGTACTTCACCGTCACGGTGTTCGCGACCGTCGGATTCGGCGACATCACCGCGGTGAGCAACACCGCACGCGTGATCGTCACGATCCAGATGGTCCTGACCCTCATCCTGCTGGGCGGGGGGGTGCGCCTGCTCACGATGGCCGTGAAGCACGGCCGCGGCGACAAGCCCGACGAGCCGGTCGAGAGCTGACGCCGAGAGAGCACGGATCACCGCTTTCCGCGCGCGCGGAAAGCGGTGATCTCCGCGCTCTCGGCGGAGTCAGGTCGCGAGCGGGTACCGGCGTCGCAGGATCAGGCGCTGCAGGAGCGTCCATACGACGGTGGTCGCGAGGTACAGCGCGGCGGCGAGCGGCACGAACAGCGCCACCACGGCGGTCGTGAACTGCAGCGCGCCGACGAGCCGGCCGGTCGCTCCCGCCAGGGGCGAGGCATCGGCCACCGGCGAGGCATCCGCACCGGGTGCGGGGCGGAACCGGCGGCGCGTGATCTCGGCCGTGATGACGATCACGGCGATGAGCACCCCGAACACCGCGAAGGTCGCGGCGCTCGCCGTGCCGCCGGCGACCGCGACGGCGAAGCCGGTGCCCAGCGGCACCCCGGCGAGGTCCTGCGCGAGCAGAGCGTTGGGATGGCCGGCGATGGCGGCGAATGCGAACAGCGCGTAGACCACGCCGAGCACGGGCGCCTGCGCGAGCATCGGCAGGCACCCGGCGAACGGCGAGACCCCTTCGTCGGCGTAGAGCTTCATCGTCTCGCGCTGCAGCCGCTCGCGGTCACGGGCGTGGCGTCGCTGCAGCTCGCGCAGGCGCGGGGCGAGGCGGCTGCGGTTCTGCTCCGCCTTGGCCTGCGCGACCCCGGCGGGGACGAGCGCCGCGCGCACCAGCAGGGTCAGGAGGATGACGGATGCCGCGGCCGCGGCCTCTCCGGCGAGAGGTTCGAGCAGGTCGGTGAGCAGGAGGAGTCCGGAATAGGCGGCATCGAGGATCGCCGCGACAGGGGGGAAGGCGTAGATGTCCATGGGAAGTCCGTTCGGTCGGTGTCTGGTGGCGGCGGAGGGCCGCGACAGCACCGGGTGCGCCGAACTGCGCCCGCGGACGGGCGGGGGCGGACTCGGGTCAGGCGGCCGGAGCCGCCGCGCCGGGGGCTCGCGGACGCGAGTGGCCCGGAGCATCCGGATGGCTCTGCGTGAGCCGCACCGAGACGTCGATCGCACGCAGGGGGTGCGCCGCCGACCCCGCCGCAGACACCGGCAGGTCGACCAGGGTGAGGGTGATGGCGAGGACCGCGACGACCGCGACCGCGGCAGCGGCGAACGCCAGCGCGCTCGGCTCGCGGATCGCCACGCCGGCCAGCACCTCGAGCAGGAGGCGCAGCACGATGCCGATCGACTCGGTCACGGCCACCGCCTCTCGTCGGGATCCACGCTCACGCTAACACCGGGCGCATGATGCGGCGACAGGTCGCAGCATCCGCTCCCGTTGAAGATCACCCCCGGACGGCGATGGCCGCGGTGCCACAATCCAGGCATGTCCGCACCTCGCTCCGAACTCAAGAACACCGCCTACGAGATCTTCATCGGCGTGCTGTCGGTGCTCTCGATCTTCAACCTCGTCCTTGTCTACGCCTTCGTGCGAGATCCCGGGCTGCAGCAGATCCTCACCGTGATGAACGTGCTCTTCAGCGCGATCTTCCTGGGCGACTTCCTCTACCGGATCTTCACGGCACCGTCGGCGAGCGCCTACTTCTTCCGGCACTTCGGCTGGGCGGATCTGCTGGCGAGTCTGCCGTTCCCGCAGGCGAAGATCCTGCGGGTGTTCCGCCTGGTGCGCGTCACGCGCCTCCTCCGCCAGCTCGGCATCCGCGCCGTGTGGAACACGATCGTGCGGGACCGCGCGAACAGCGCCCTGCTGGTGCTGCTGCTCATGGGCATCCTCGTGCTGGAGTTCGGCAGTCTCGTGATCCTGCGCATCGAGCAGTACGCCCCGGGCGCCAACATCACATCGGCATCGGATGCGCTCTGGTACGTCATCGTGACGATCTCCACGGTCGGCTACGGCGACCAGTTCCCCGTCACCGACGCGGGCCGGCTGGCGGGGACGGTCGTGATCGTGACCGGCGTCGGCATCTTCGGCACCTTCACCGGCTACCTGGCGAACCTGTTCCTGGCGCCGCGCAAGCGCGACAAGGCCGTCGCGGCCGAGGCGGAGTGAGGATGCTGCGCCGCATCATTCCCGCGTGACGCCGTGTTGCGTCGCATCACGGCGTGTGACGTCGCGTCGCGGCGGATGACACGGGACGGTTCCGCGCGCTCGCGGACGGCATGAGCATGGGCGCATGGCCTCCCCGCTCATCACGCCCCTGGAGCTCTCCCATCTGCTGCGCGAGCATCGCCCCGTCCGGCTGCTCGACGTGCGCTGGCGTCTCGACGTGCCCGAAGGGCGGCCGGCCTACCTCGACGGGCATCTGCCGGGTGCCGTGTACGTCGACCTCGACCGCGAGCTCGCCCGGCGCGACGACCCGCGCCAGGGGCGGCATCCGCTCCCGCCGCGCGAGCAGCTGCAGGAGGCCGCCCGCCGCTGGGGAGTGAATGACGGCGACACCGTCGTGGCCTACGACGACCTGCATTCGGTCGCCGCCGCGCGCGCGTGGTGGGTGCTGACGCGGTCCGGCCTCGCCGACGTGAGGGTGCTCGACGGCGGCCTGCGCGGCTGGCTGACCGAGCGCCTGCCGCTGGAGACCGGCGACGTGCTGCCCCGCCGCGGCGACGTCGTGCTGCACGAGATCACCGGCGGCGTGGTCGACATCGACGAGGTCGAGGACTGGCCGTGGAAAGGGGTGCTCCTCGACGTGCGGGCGCCCGAGCGCTATCGGGGCGACGCTGAGCCGCTCGATCCCGTCGCCGGCCACATCCCGGGCGCGGTCAACCTGCCGACGACGTCGCATCTCGTCGCCGGGCGGTTCCGATCACCCGAGGAGATCCGCGCGGAGTTCGCCGCGGCCGGCGTCGCCGACGGCGTCGCGGTCGCGGCCTACTGCGGGTCGGGCATCGCCGCATCGCACACGGCGCTGGCCGGCGCCATCGCGGGCATCCACGTCACCGTCTACCCCGGATCGTGGAGCCAGTGGTCCCACTCCCGCGGGCGCCTGGTCGCCGTCGGGCAGACGCCCGCGGCGGAGGTCACGCGGCTGTGACCGAGCCGCTCATCGTCGGCGCGATGGTCCGCACGATCGGCGCCTATCCGTCCGGCTGGCGGCACCCGGGGGCGCACGCCGATCCGCAGGGGGATGCCGCCGTGCTCCGCCGGATCGCGCGGCTCGGCGAGGATGCGGGCCTGGACTACCTCTTCTTCGGCGACTGGCTCGCCACGGGTCCGGACCTCGAGTTCCGCGATCCGTACCTGCTGGCCCGGATCGACCCGGTGAGCGCCGTGCTGTACCTCGCGGGGGTCACCGAGCGCATCGGGCTCATCGCGACCGTGAACTCCACCTACGCCGACCCGTACGCGACGGCGCGGGCCACGGCATCCCTCGACGTCCTCACGGGCGGCCGCGCGGGAGTGAACCTCGTCACGGGCGCCGAGCCGCGCGCCGCCGCCAACCACGGGCGCGACGCACACGCCGACAACCCCGCCCGCTACGACCGCGCCGAGGAGTTCGTGCGTGCGCTGCGGCTGCTGTGGGAGTCGTGGGGCGAGGGCGCCTGGATCGCGGATGCCGCCGCCGGCGTGCTCATCGACCCCGAGCGGCTGCGTCCCGCGGGGTTCGCCGGAGAGCACGTGCGCGTCGAAGGGCCGCTCAACGTCGCGCGCCCGCCCCAGGGCCACCTGCCGCTCGTGCACGCCGGGACGTCGCCGCGCTCGCGCGCGCTGGCGGCGACCGAGGCCGACCTCGCCCTCATCGCCGCGCCCGATCTGGGCTCCGCCGTGTCAGCCCGGACCGAGCTGCGCGGCCTCGCCGAGGCATCCGGTCGCGATCCCGACGAGCTGAAGGTCGTGGTGCCCGTGCTGCCGGTGGTGGCGGAGACGGATGCTGCGGCCCGTGCGATCGTCGAACGCCTGCTGCTGCTCGTGCCGATCGACGACGGCGGTGGCCACGCCGGGCGCGAAGCCTTCCCCGCGAACCGGTCGCTCGGCTCGTTCCTGGATGCGGTCGGCGTGGCACCGGACGACCCGGCGCGCGTCGCGGCGGTGGACGACCGGGTGCCGGCCGAGACGGCGCGGCGGTTCGCCGAAGCCGGTGCGACCACGCTGCGCCTCGTGCAGGATCGCACCGGGCTCGCGGCCGGACGCGATCTGACGTGGCGGCACCTCATCGCCGCGCACGCCGTGCCGGCCGCGTTCGTCGTCGGAGGTCCGGCGGTCATCGCCGACCACTTCGAACGCTGGCGCGACGCGGGCGCGGCCGACGGGTTCAACGTGCTCTCCGCCTTCCAGCCGGCGCAGTTCGAGGCCTTCACGGCCCTCGCCGCGCCCGAGCTGCGCCGCCGCGGCCTGCTGGGCCGCAGCGGCGAGACCCTCCGCGAGCGCCTCTCGCTCGCCGCGCCGCGCCCGGCGCACGCGCCCGCCGCCGTCGCCTGAGCTCCCCTCAGCTGACCCTCAGGGCGAGGCCACCAGACCCCGCACCGTGCGCCGAATCGCGGAGATGTGCAGAATCACGGATGCCTCAGCCCGGCGGCATCCGTGATCTCGCACATCTCCGTCATTCTGCGCGGGCCCGCGACCGGTGTGTTACGCCGCGTGAACCGACGTGACGCCCCGGTGCGAGAGGTGACGGGCGGTGACACCGGGCCGAGCGGGAGCCTTCGCGGCGTCCGTAGCGTGGCCACACCTTCCCGCCGCACCAGGCGTCCGAAACCCACCCGAGGAGTACCCATGTCCCGTCCCGCAGCACGCGCCCTGGCCGGCGTCGTCGCGGTCGCCGTCGCGGCCTCGCTCACCGCCTGCGCCTCCGGCGCGGCCTCGAGCGACCCGCAGGCCGCCGCCGGCGATCCCGTCACCGGAGGCACGCTCACCTATCTCGAGCACCAGACGTACACGAACCTCTACCCGCCCCAGGCCGGCTTCTACCCCAACGGCGGACTCGTCAACAACATCGCCGCCCGCCTGACGTGGCAGAACCCCGAGACGCTCGAGATCGAGCCGTGGGTTGCCACCGAGTGGACGGTGAACGAGGACGCGACCGAGTACACCTTCGACCTGCGCGACGACGTCACGTTCTCGGACGGCACCCCGCTGGACGCCGCGGCGGTGGCGAAGAACCTCGACACCTACGGGCTCGGCAACGCCGACCTGGGACTCACCGTCTCGGAGGCGATCAACAACTACGCCTCGAGCGAGGTCATCGACGACGACACCGTGACGTTCCGCTTCTCGGCCCCGGCGCCCGGCTTCCTGCAGGCTACGTCGACCATCAACTCCGGTCTTCTCTCGCCGGACACGCTGGATCTCACGCTCGAGGAGTTCGGCGCCGGCAACGCGACCGACATCGTCGGCTCCGGGCCCTTCGTCATCACCGACGAGAAGCTCGGCACCGAGCTCACCCTCGAGGCGCGCGAGGACTACGACTGGGCGCCGCCGAGCTTCGACCACCAGGGTCGGGCCTACCTCGACGAGATCCACCTCATCGTGACCCCCGAGGACAGCGTCCGCATCGGCTCGCTGCTCGCCGGCCAGGCGGACTACATCCGCTACGTGCAGGCCTTCGACGAGGAGCGCGTGGCGGCGGCCGGGTTCGACGTGCACGCACCGCAGACGCGCGGTGTCAACAACGCTCTCAGCCTGCGGTTCACGAATCCGCTGCTCAGCGACATCCGCGTGCGCCAGGCGCTCGTCGCGGCGGTCGACGCGCAGGAGGTCGTCGACACGATCTTCACCGAGAACTACCCGGTCGCCACCTCCGCACTCAGCTCGTCGGCCGTCGGCTACAAGGACGAGTCCTCGCACTACGCGCACGACCCCGAGACGTCGGCCGCGCTGCTCGACGAGGCGGGCTGGACGGTCGGCGGCGACGGCATCCGCGAGAAGGACGGCGAGCGGCTGTCGCTCACCGTCTACGAGGCCGCGCCCCAGCCGCTCTCGAAGCAGACGCTCGAGCTCGTCGCGCAGCAGCTCAAGGAGGTCGGCGTCGAGCTGAACGTGAAGGCAGCGGATGCCGGAACCTACGCCGAGGACATCACCGACCCGCTCAAGACGCCGCTGTACCACTCGATGGTCGGTCGCGCGGACCTCGACGTCATCAAGAGCCAGTACCACACGAAGAACCGCAACGTGCTGCTGTCGGATGACGCGGAGCTCGACCGCCTCCTCGAGGTCGTCGCGTCCACGCCCGATCCCGACGAGCGCATCGCGGCGTCGCAGGCGGTGCAGGACTACCTCGCCGAGCAGGCGTACGTCATCCCGCTCTTCGAGGAGCCGCAGGTGTACGGCACCGCTCCCTACGTCCACGGCGTCGAGTTCGAGTCGGTCGCGCGGCCGCTCTTCTACGACGTCTGGCTCGAGAAGCAGTAGGCGGTCGAGCCGACATGCGCTACGCGCTGAGACGCGCCGGGCAGGCCGCGATCGTTCTGGTCGCGGCCTTCACGGCCACCTTCATCCTCCTGCAGCTGCTGCCGGGAGACGCGATCCTGATCAAGTACGACGACCCCTCGCTGGGGCTGAACGCCGAGCAGATCGAGCAGATCCGCGTCGCGTACGGCGCCGACTCGTCGTGGTGGGAGCAGTACTGGGCCACGCTGACGGGCTACCTGCAGGGCGACTTCGGCTACTCGACCCAGTACGGCACGGGCGTGCTCGAGCTGATCGCCGAGGCGCTGCCCGCGACGGCCGCCCTCGCGGGGCTCGGATTCGTGCTCGCCGCGGTCATCGCCATCACGATCGCGTTCCTGTCCACGCTCACGCCGTTCGCGTGGCTGCGGTCCGCACTGCGGTCGCTGCCGGGGGTGTTCGTCTCGGTGCCGGTGTTCTGGCTCGGCATCCTGCTCATCCAGGTGTTCTCGTTCGGCCTGGGGTGGGTGCCGATCGTCGGCGCCGACCCCGTGGCCGGCCTGATCCTGCCGGTGATCACGCTCGCGGTGCCGATCTCGGCGCCGCTCGCGCAGATCCTCGTCCGCAGCATCGACGACGTGCAGCTGCAGCCGTTCGTCACCGTCGTCCGCGCCAAGGGCGCATCGCCGTCGTGGGTGCTGTGGCGCTCCGTGGCGCGCAACGCGATCCTGCCGACGCTCACGATCGCCGGCGTGCTGTTCGGCGAGCTGATCGGCGGCGCGGTGGTCACCGAGACCGTCTTCGGCCGCGCCGGGCTCGGACGGGTGACCGAGCAGGCCGTCGCGAACCAGGACATCCCGGTGCTGCAGGGGATCGTCGTGCTCGCGGCCTTCACCTTCGTCGTGGTGAACCTCGCCGTCGACCTGCTCTACCCGGTGCTCGACCCCCGCCTGCGCCGAACCGCCCGGGCCGCGCGCACCGAGACCGTCCCGACCCCCGTGGAGGCGACCGCATGAGTGCTCCCGTGATTCCCCCGGACGTCGCCCACACCGCCCGCGCGGCGGGGGACGAGGCATCCGGCACCGTCGTCGACCCGCTCGCCCGCGACGCCGGCGCGCCCGCCGCCCAGCCGGAGCGCCGCTCGAACGCCGCGCGCCTGTTCGCGGTGGGGCGCCGCCCGTCCTGGACGCTCGTCCTCGCGATCATCGTGGTTGCGGTCGCCGTGCTGTGGGCGATCGTCCCCGGCCTGTTCACCACGCAGAACCCGATCGAGGGCGTGCCGGCCGACAAGCTCCTGCCGCCCAGCGCGGCGCACTGGTTCGGCACCGACGCGATCGGCCGCGATCTGTACGCGCGGGTCGTCCACGGGGCGATCCATTCCCTCTCGGGTGCGCTGATCGCCGTCACCGTGGGCCTCGCCGCCGGCACGCTGATCGGCGTCGTCGCGGGCGCGGTCGGCGGCGTGCTCGACGACATCCTGATGCGGGTCGTCGACGTGCTCCTGTCGATCCCCGGCCTGCTGCTGTCGCTGTCGATCATCATCCTGCTCGGCTTCGGCACCGTGAACGCCGCGATCGCGGTCGGTGTCGGCAGCATCGCCTCCTTCGCCCGGCTCTCGCGATCAGAGGTGGTGCGGGTGCGGCGAACCGACTACGTCGAGGCGGCGTTCGGCAGCGGCGGGACCTTCGCATCGGTGCTCGCGCGACACGTGCTGCCGAACTCGCTCACTGCGGTGATCGGACTGGCCGCGCTGCAGTTCGGCGCCGCGATCCTCGCCATCTCGACGCTCGGCTTCCTCGGCTACGGCGCACCGCCGCCGACGCCCGAGTGGGGCCTGCTCATCGCGGAGGGACGCAACTACGTCGCCACCGCGTGGTGGCTCACGACGCTCCCGGGTCTCGTCGTGGTCATCGTCGTGCTCAGCGCGAATCGGATCAGCCAGTCCATCGGAAGGGGGCCGCGATGAGCGTGCTCGGCATCGAAGACCTGCGCGTCTCGTACGCGACCCGGACCGGTCGCCGGGAGGTCGTCCACGGCGTCGGCTTCGACGTCGCCGAGGGCGAGGTCGTCGCCCTGGTGGGCGAGTCCGGCTCGGGGAAGTCGACGACCGCGCATGCGCTCCTGGGCCTTCTGCCCGAGGGCGGCCGTGTGGACGGCGGAACGATCTCGCTCGCCGGGGTCGACATCTCCGGCTGGTCGCCGAAGCGCCTGCAGAGCGTGCGCGGCGTGCAGATCGGGCTCGTGCCGCAGGATCCGGGCGCGTCGCTGGATCCGGTGCGCCCGATCGGCGTGCAGGTGGGCGAGATCCTGCGCCTCCACCGGGGCACGTCCGGCAGGGAGCGCGACCGCGCCGGCGTTCGCGGGCGGGTGCTCGAGCTGCTCGAGCGCGTGGGCCTCGACGACCCGGCGCTGCGGGCGCGGCAGTACCCCCACGAGCTGTCCGGCGGCATGCGGCAGCGCGTGCTCATCGCGATCGCGATCGCCCTGCGTCCGCGGCTGATCATCGCCGACGAGCCGACGAGCGCCCTCGACGCCACGGTGCAGCGGCGCATCCTCGACCTCATCGACGACCTCCGGCGCGAGGAGGGGACGTCGGTGCTGCTCGTCACCCACGACCTCGGCGTCGCGGCCGACCGGGCGCAGCGGATCGTGGTGCTGAAGGACGGCGTGATCGTCGAGCAGGGGCCGAGCTCCGGCATCCTGGCGGCCCCGTCCGACGCGTACACGCGTCAGCTGCTCGCCGACGCCCCCTCCCTTGCGACCGAGGGGTTCCGCCGTCCGGCGGCGCCGCTGTTCCTTCGGGATGCCGCGGCCGCGGCCGCCGAGCAGCCTTACGCCATCGTCGCGGAGGGCCTGGTGAAGGACTTCGCCGCGCGCCGCGGGGAGGCGTTCCGCGCGGTCGACGACGTGTCGTTCCGCGTCCGCCGCGGCACGACCCACGCGCTCGTCGGCGAGTCGGGATCAGGCAAGACCACCACCGCGCGCCTGGTCACTCGGTTCCTGCACCCGGACGCTGGGCGCATCGAGCTCGACGGCGCCGACATCGCGGGGCTGCGGGGCTCGGCCCTCCGGGAGCTGCGCCGGCGCATCCAGCTGGTGTACCAGAACCCGTTCTCGTCGCTCGACCCGCGGCAGACCGTCGGGGCGATCGTCGCCGAGCCGCTGCACAACTTCCGGGAGGGTGCGCGGGTGTCGCGCCGGGAGCGCGCGGCGTCGCTGCTGGACCGGGTCGCACTGCCCGCGGACGTCATCGACCGCTCGCCGCGCGAGCTCTCCGGCGGGCAGCGGCAGCGCGTCGCGATCGCCCGCGCCCTCGCGATCGACCCCGACGTGGTGGTGCTCGACGAGGCGGTGTCCGCCCTCGACGTCACGGTGCAGGCCCGCATCCTGGAGCTCCTCGAGTCGCTGCAGCAGGAGCTGGGCCTCACATACCTGTTCATCTCGCACGACCTCGCGGTGGTCCGCCGCCTCAGCCACACGGTGTCGGTGCTCCGGCGCGGGCGCGTGGTCGAGGCCGGCACCACCGAGGACATCTTCACCAGCCCCGCCCACGACTACACGCGCGAGCTGCTGGCAGCCGTGCCCGGACGATCGGAGGTCGCCGCATGACCGCCCCCACCCTCGCGTTCTTCACGCGCCTGCTCGACGATGCCCCCGCGGCCGAGCGCTACCGGCTCGCGACCGACCAGGTGCGTCACGCCGAGCGCTTCGGCATCCAGCGCGCCTGGGTCGCGCAGCACCACTTCCGCGCGGCGGAGGGCGGACTCCCGTCGCCGTTCGTCTTCCTCGCGCACGCGGCGGCGGCCACGAGCGAGATCCGCCTCGGCACGGGCGTGATCACGCTCACCCTCGAGGATCCGGTCCGCGTGGCCGAAGACGCCGCGGTCGCCGATCTGCTGACCGGCGGCCGGGTCGACCTCGGACTCGGCAGCGGCGGCACGCCGTCGTCGTTCGCGCCGTTCGGCCAGCACGTCGCCGACAAGGCGGCGGTGTACGACCGCAAGCTGGCCGTGCTGCTCGACGCCCTGGAGGGTCGCGAGATCGGCGGCGGCAACACGCTGTATCCGGATGCCTCGTCCCTCGCCGAACGGGTGTGGCAGGCCACGTTCTCGGCACCGGGCGGCACGCGGGCGGGCGCGCACGGTCACGGTCTGCTGCTCTCCCGCACGCAGCCGCGGCCCGCCGATGCCCTCCACGCGCCGCTCTCCCGGCTGCAGGACCCGATCGTGGACGCGTACCTCGACGCCCTCCCGCGCGGTGTCGCGCCGCGCGTCACGGCGTCGCGCACCGTCTTCGTCGCCGACGACCGCGCCGACGCGCTGCGGTTCGCGGAGGTCGGGCTGCGCCGGGCCGCGGAGGGGTTCCGCCGCGCCGGGCAGACGATCCCGGGCGTCACGCTCGACGAGCTCATCGCCGCCCTCGACACGCACCTCGGGACTCCCGAGGAGGTCGCCGAGTCGCTCGCCGCCGACACCACGCTCAGCCGCGCGACGGAAGTCGCCTTCCAGGTGCACTCGGTCGATGCGCCGCATGACTACGTGCTGCGGTCGATCGAGCTCTTCGCGAGCGAGGTCGCACCCGCCCTCGGCTGGACCACCCGTGACGCCTCTCTCAGCTCTCTCGGAAAGGAGAACGCATGACCACCCCCACCCTCGACACGGTGGACCGGCTCGCCGGCCTTCGCGCCGACGACGACGTCTTCCACCTGCGCCGGCGGCGTCCGGTGACGCGCGAGCAGCTGCAGGCGAGCTCCGACGCCCTGTTCGCCCCGCTCGACGACAGCGAGTTCGCGCTCACCGAGCGCCTGCTCGTCGCCGCCTTCGCGACGCGGGCCACTGCCGACGACGCGACAGCCGCGCACTACGCCGCGCTCGCTGCGGAAGCGGATGCCTCGCGCGCCGCCATCGTCGCCGCCGAGGCATCCGCCGCCGCCACCGCCGGGCCGTTCGGCACGTACGCCGAGGAGGGACTCCGCGGCGAGAGCACCGACGGCCGCCGCTACGAGCCGGCGCTCGCCGCCCGCGACGCGCTGGGAGAGCGGCTCACCGCTGCCCTCGCCCACGCGCACCTGCTCACCGCGCGTCCCCGCGAGTCCGGTGCCGCCGCCCTCGACCGGCTGCTCGACGCCGGCTGGAGCGTCGACGGCATCGTCACGCTGTCCCAGCTCGTCTCGTTCCTCGCCTTCCAGCAGCGCGTGGCCGCCGGCCTGCGCGTGCTGTCCGAGGCATCCGCTCCCGCCCTCGAGGAGGTCCCGGCATGACCGGCACCACGACCGACGCCCGCACCTACGTCTACGACGCTCCCCACCCGCACGCGTTCACGCGCGCCGAGGTCGGGTGGGTGCCGTGGCTGGAGCCGTTCCCCGAGGACGAGCTCACCGAGCGTCACCACGCCGGGCTCGTCGATCGCTCACGGGCGTCCAGCGACTACTTCCGGCTGCTCGTGCGCGACCCCGAGATCCTGCGGGCGCGCACCCTCGTCGACAAGGACATCTTCTACAACGTCGGCGAGGGACTGCCTCGAGCTGAGCGGGAGCTCGCCGCGGCCGCGGCCTCCCGTGTCAACGGCTGCGTCTTCTGCGCGTCGGTGCACGCCCGGTTCGCCGCGCACTACTCGAAGCGGGCCGACCTCGTGGACCTGCTGCTCGACGAGGGCATCTCGGCCGAGCTCGGCGAGCGGTGGGACGCGATCGTCGCGGCTGCCGCGGCGCTCACGGCGACCCCGATCGCGTTCGACGCGGTGCATGTCGAGCGGCTGCGGGCCGCGGGTCTGGACGACCTCGAGATCTCGGACGTCATCCACGGCGCCGCGTTCTTCAACTGGGCCAATCGCCTGATGCTCTCGATCGGCCGCCCCGTCGCGCCCGCCGCGGAGACGCCGTGACCGACGCGGCGCGACCGCTGCGGGTGGTCGGCGTGTCGGGATCGCTGCACGCGCGGTCGCGCACGCCCGCGCTGGTGCGCGCGACCCTCGACGAGGTGGCGGCACGCGTCGACGCGCAGACCGAGCTGATCGAGGTGGCCGCGCTGGGCCCGTCGTTCGCTGGTGCCCTGCGCCGCGACGACGTGGCGCCCGAGGTGGAGCTCGCCCTCCAGCGCATCGAGTCGGCCGACCTGCTCGTCGCGGGGAGCCCCGTCTACCGCGCGTCGTTCACGGGCCTGTTCAAGCACCTGTTCGACTTCGTCGGGCAGTACGAACTGGTCGGCACGCCCGTGCTGCTGGCGGCGACCGGCGGCGGGGAGCGCCACGCGCTCATCCTCGAGCATCAGCTGCGCCCGCTGTTCGGGTTCTTCCAGGCGCTGACCCTGCCGATGGGGGTCTACGCGTCGGACGGCGATTTCGAGGCGCGCGAACTGGTCTCGGCCGACGTGCGGCGCCGGGTCGCGCAGGCGGTCGGGCGGTCGCTGCCGCTCATCGAGCAGTCGGCGCGGCTTCGGCCGTCCGAGTATGTCGCCACGTGGTGAGCGGCCGACGGATCGGTGACGGCTGAGCGGACGTCGGGCTAGACTCGTCCCCGTGTTGACCTGTCGCTGTTGTCGCTGAGTGCCCCGGCACACCTCCGCGACCCCGACAGCTCCCTCCGCGCCACCGCGCGGCGACACCGAGGACACATCCGTGCGTTACGCCAGAAGCGTGGCCGATCTCGTCGGCAACACCCCTCTCGTCCAGCTCACCCGCGTCACCGAGGGCATCTCCGCCACGGTGCTCGCGAAGGTCGAGTACTTCAATCCGGGCAGCTCCGCCAAGGACCGCATCGCCCGCAACATCATCGACGCCGCGGAGCGCGACGGGCTGCTGAAGCCCGGAGGCACGATCGTCGAGCCGACCAGCGGCAACACCGGCGTCGGCCTCGCACTCGTCGCCCTCGCGCGCGGCTACCGCATGATCTTCGTGGTGCCCGACAAGTTCGCGGGCGAGAAGGTCGCGGTGCTCCGGGCCTACGGGGCCGAGGTCGTGATGACTCCGACGAACGTCCCGCCCGACGACCCGCGCTCGTACTACGGCGTGTCCGACCGCCTGGCCCGTGAGATCCCCGGCGCGTTCAAGCCGAACCAGTTCGCGAACCAGAACGGGCCGCGCGGTCACTACGAGACCACCGGCCCCGAGATCTGGCGCGACACCGACGGCCGCGTGACGCACTTCGTCGCCGGTATCGGCACGGGGGGGACGATCACCGGCACCGGCCGCTACCTGCGCGAGGTGTCGCACGACGCCGTTCAGGTGATCGGGGTGGATCCCGAGGGCTCGATCTACTCCGGCGGACCGGTGCACGGCTACCTCGTCGAGGGCGTGGGCGAGGACTTCTGGCCTGAGACCTACGACCCGGACGTCGTTCACGCCTACGAGCGGGTGACGGATGCCGAGTCCTTCGCCATGACCCGGAGGCTCGCCCGTGAGGAGGGCCTCTTCGTCGGCGGCTCGAGCGGGATGGCGGTCGTCGGTGCGCTCCGCGTCGCCCGCGGCCTTCCCGCAGACGCAGTGGTCGTCGTGCTGCTGCCCGACCACGGCCGCGGCTACCTCAGCAAGATCTACGACGACGACTGGATGCGCGAGCGCGGGTTCGACGTCGACGACGACCCCGGCGCCGCCGACCGCGACACCTCCGCCGACCGCGACACCTCCGCCGACCGACCCGAAGGACCCCGCGCATGAGCGACCCGACCGACCTCCGAGGCTTCGACACCCGAGCCGTGCACGCGGGGCAGACCTTCGACCCGACGACCGGCGCGGTCATCCCGCCGGTGCACTTCTCGACGACGTATGCCCAGGACGGCATCGGCGGGCTCCGTGAGGGCTACGAGTATGGACGCAGCGGCAACCCCACACGCACCGCGCTGGAGACGCAGCTGGCCGCGCTCGAGGGCGGGGCGCACGGCCTGTCTTTCGCGTCGGGACTCGCGGCCGAGGATGCGCTCCTGCGCGCGGTGCTCGCCCCCGGCGACGAGGTGCTGCTCGGCGACGACGTCTACGGCGGCACCTACCGGCTGATCGCCCGCATCCTGGGCCCCTGGGGCGTCGGAGTCCGCGTGGTCGACATGCGCGATCTGGGCGCCGTGGAGGCCGCCCTGCGCGAGCGGCCCGCCCGCATCGTGTGGGTCGAGACGCCGAGCAACCCGCTGCTGCACATCACCGACGTCGCCGGTCTCGTGCGGCTGGGCCACGACGCCGGAGCCCTGGTCGTCGTGGACAACACGTTCGCGTCGCCCGCCCTCCAGCAGCCGCTGGCCCTCGGTGCGGACGTGATCGTCCACTCCACCACGAAGTACCTCGGCGGTCACTCCGACGTGGTCGGCGGCGCGCTCGTGCTCGACGACGACGCCCTCTTCGAGAAGGTGAAGTTCCTGCAGTTCGCCGCCGGAGCCGTCTCAGGCCCCCTGGATGCCTGGCTCACGACGCGCGGCATCAAGACCCTCGCTCTGCGCATGCAGCGCCACAGCGAGAACGCGCAGGCCGTCGCCGAGTTCCTGGAGCGCCACCCGAAGGTCGCCCGCGTGCACTACCCCGGCCTGCCCAGCCACCCCGGCCACGAGCTGGCCGCGCGCCAGATGCGGGCGTTCGGCGGAATCGTCTCGGCGGAGCTCGGGGACGCGGCATCCGCTCGTCGTTTCGCGGAGTCGACGCGGCTGTTCCAGCTGGCGGAGTCGCTGGGCGGCGTCGAGTCCCTCATGAACTACCCCGACGAGATGACCCACGCCTCCGTGCGGGGCACCGACCTGGCCGTCCCCGAGGAGCTCGTGCGCCTCTCGGTCGGGATCGAGAGCATCGACGACCTCCTCGCCGACCTCGACCGCGCTCTCGCCCGGGTCTGACCCCCCCGTGCCGGCCCCCGCCGGGTCTCGCGCCCGCACGGCGCATAACTCCTGCACTTTCCGTGCCGCCGCGACCGGCGGGCCCGGAATCACGCGGGGGACGTCGCTGCACCCGCGCAAAGTGCAGGATTTATGCGCCCGGCGCCCGCCGACACCCGGGTGCTCGTAGTCTCGGAGGATGAGCGCGCAGCACGGTACAGCGGTCCCGACAGCGGGTTCGGTGCTCGCCGCCCCGCTGCGGATCGGCGGGGTGACGGTGCCCAACCGCATCATGCAGACGGCGCACTCGAAGCAGTACTCCGACCGGGTCGAGTCCGATCGCGAGACCGCCTACTTCGTGCGCCGTGCGCGCGGCGGGTGCGGGCTGTTCGTCGCCGGCAACCACTTCGTTCATCCCTCCGGCTCGATCCGTGGCTTCCAGGACGCGTTCCGCCCGGAGTCGGTTCCCGCGAGCCGCCGCATGACCGAGGCGATCCGGGATGCCGGAGCCCGCGTCATCGTGCAGCTCAACCACCACGGCGCGCAGGCGCAGCCCGACCGTCCGGACGGTCCCGGCACGGTGTATTCCCCATCACGCATACTGTCCCCGTCCACCGCCCACGCGACACGGGCCATGGACTCCGCCGACATCCGGGCGGTCGTCGAGGGCTGGGCGATCTCGGCCGAGCACGCCCGCGACGGCGGCTTCGACGGGGTCGAGATCCACATGGCGCACGGCTATCTCCTGCACCAGTTCCTCTCGCCCCTCTACAACGCCCGCGCGGACGCGTACGGCGGAGATCTCGAGGGCCGCACGCGATTCCCGCGCGAGGTGCTGCGCGCCGTCCGCGATCGTGTGGGCGAGGACTACCCGGTCGGCATCCGCATCGTCGCGAACGAGTTCCATCCCGAAGGCCTCGATGGCCCGGCGATGCTCGAGGTCATCGCGCGGCTTCGGGCGGAGGCGCGGATCGACTTCCTCGACCTCGCCGCGGGCGGATATCACAACGTCCACTACGTCTTCCCGTCATCGCCGATGCCCTACGCCTGGCTGCGAGAAGACGTGGCCGCGGTCAAGGCCGCGAACCCCGACGTCGCCGTGTTCGGCGTCGGCGCCGCGCGTTCGGTCGAGGAGGCGGAGGAGGTCGTCGCCTCCGGCATCGCCGACATGGTCGCGCTCACCCGGGCGCAGATCGCCGATCCCGACCTCGGGCGCAAGCTGCTCGGCGATCCGCAGGCGGCGGGGAGCGGCATCCGCCATTGCATTCGCCTGAATCAGGGATGCCTCGGCCGCGGCAGCCGCGGACTCCCCATGTCGTGCACGGTGAACCCGCTCGCCGGGCGGGAGAGCGAGCGTCCGGACCGTCCGCGCGCCCAGACTCCGCAGCGGTGGATCGTCGTGGGCGGCGGCCCTGCCGGGATGCGGGCCGCCGTGGAACTCGCGTCGGACGGGCACGACGTCACCCTGC
This sequence comes from Microbacterium sp., assembly GCF_041909575.1. Taxonomy (GTDB): domain Bacteria; phylum Actinomycetota; class Actinomycetes; order Actinomycetales; family Microbacteriaceae; genus Microbacterium. Next base: position 34,874 of record NZ_JAYRDE010000002.1, read on the forward strand.
TCGAGCGCGGCGCCGAGCTCGGCGGACAGCTGCAGCTGGCACGGCGCGTGCCTGGCCGGGAGAGCGTCGGGCTGCTCGTCGACGACCTCGTGCGCGATCTCGCGACGTCGGGTGTCGACGTGCGGCTCGGGGTGACGGCCACCGCCGACGACCTGCGCGCCGCCGGGGTGGACGGCGTCGTGCTCGCGACGGGTGCGATCGCGCCCGCGACGACCTCGCTCGCCCTCGGCGGCGCCTACCGCGGCGGGTTCCCCGCGGGCGCCACGGTCGACGCCTTCTCGGCGGCGGCCGACCCCGCCCGCCTCGGCCGCCGCATCGCGGTCGTCGACGCGGACGGCACGGCGTACGCGGCCGGAATCGTGCTGGCGCTCCTCGCGGCGGTCGAAGAGCTCGAGCTCGTCACGCCGTTCGAGACCGTGTTCCCGCACGTCGGCGCCGGCTACGACCGGCCCCTGCTGCTCGAGCGCCTCGGCGCGCACGGCGGGTTCCGGCGGCGCACCTCGACCCTCGTCGACGTCGTCGCGCCCGGACTCCTCGACGCGAGCGACACGCTCACGGGCGAGCGGGTGCGGCTGGACGACCTCGACTCCGTGGTGGCGATCGAGCCGCGCGCGTCGGTTGAGCTGCCCGGGTCGACGGATGCCGCTCCCCGCGTGGTCACGATCGGCGACGCGTTCGCGCCCCGCACGATCGACGCCGCGATCTTCGAGGCGGTCGAGCTCGCCTACGACGTCGCCGGCCTCGCCGTCGTCCGCGGCTGACCCCCGCCCCGACCCTTCGCCCCGACCTGGCCGAGAGACTGCCCGGTCGCCCGACACGCCGGGCTGCGGCATCCGCTCTCGGCGTGCCGGGTCGACGGTGCAGTCTTTCGGCTCAGCGGCCGACAGGTCAGGCCGCCGACCACCCGCCGTCGCTCGCGAGCACGACGCCGTTGACGTTCACGCCGTCGTCCGAGAGCAGGAAGGTGATGGATGCCGCGAGCGCATCTGCCTCGACGGGGTCGGGCATGACGGCCATGGCCGTCTGGATCCGGTCGGCGCCGAGCGGCGATCCGAAGCTCGCCTCGATGTTGGTGATCGTGGGTCCGGGGGCGACCGCGTTCACGCGCACGCCGCTGGGTCCGTACATGAAGGCGGTCGACTTCGTCAGGCCGACGACGGCGTGCTTGGACGCCGTGTAGGCGACGCCGGCCGCCGAGCCGCGAAGCGCGGCCTCCGACGCGGTGTTGACGATCGACCCGCCGCCCTGGGCGAGCATCACCGGAACGACCGCGCGCATGAGCTTCATCGTGCCGTCGACGTTCACGCGGAAGACGCGCTGCCACACGGCATCCGTCACGTCCGCGACGGGGGTCATGTCGTCCATGATCCCGGCGATGTTGGCCAGGCCGTCGATGGTGTCGCCGGCCGCCTCGACGATGCGGGCGATGCCGGCGTCGTCGGTGATGTCGGCGACGAGCGACACGATGTCGGCATCGGCGTGGGCGGCGACGAATTCGTCCAGGCGCTCCTGGCTGACGTCGACCGCGATGACGCGTCCGCCCTCGCGGGCGATGCGCGACGCGGTGGCACGGCCGATGCCCGAGCCGGCACCGGTGACGATCACCGTGCGGTTCGAGAAGCGGCCCTGGTCGATGCGCTCGGTCCACTCGCGCAGCACGACGCCGGCGTCAGCAGCGGCGTCGGTGTCGACGGATGCCGCGGCCCCGCCGCCTTCGGGCACCTCGCCCGCGGCGACCCGGCGCACGAGGTCGTCGAGCATCTCCTGCGTGAAGGCGCCGCGGCTCATCTTGACGAGGCGCTTGATCGCGAGTCGACGGACGGGCTTGAACACGTCGGGGGTCTGCCCGCCTTGGGCGAGCATGTCGGTCAGGATCGCGTTCCCGGCCGGGTCAGCCAGCCAGTCTGCGATCGAGGAGTCGCCGGTGAGCGGCTTCGGGTTGCCCATGATTCTTCCTTTCAACCGGACATCGATGTCCGGTATTAGGCTACACCCGTGCCGACCCCCGCATCCCCCCGTGCGAACCGCGGTCCCGCCGCTGCTGCCGAGAACCGTCGTGCCCTCATGGCCGCCGCTCGCGAGGTCTACGCCGAAGGCGGCCTCAACGTGCCGTTCAGCGCCGTCGCCAAGCGCGCAGGCGTGGGCCAGGGCAGCCTCTATCGCCACTTCCCCGACCGCACGACGCTCGCCGTCGCGGTGTTCGAGGAGAACGTCGGCGACCTCGAGGACTACACATCGCCTCCGGACCGCACCATCGACGACCTCCTGGACCGCGTGGTCGACCAGGCCGTCGTGTCGACGGCGCTCATCGACCTCATCACGGCGGATCTGCACGATGCACGCGTCGTGCCGCTGGGCGACCGGTTCGCCGCCGTCGTGTCACGCCTGGTCGGGCGCGAGCGCGCGGCCGGCAGGCTCGGCGACCACATCGAGGCCGAGGACGTCATGATGGCGATCGGCATGATGGCGACCGAGATCGCGCGCGCCGACCCTCCGGCGCGTCCAGACGTCGCCGATCGTGCGCGGGCATTGTTCCGCGCGGCCTTCGCGCCGCGCTGACCCCCGCCCCGTATGCTCCTCGCATGGGGAGGTTCATCTACGACACCGCCGCGAACGCGGTCGACATCGACGACCGCACGCTGGCGCACCTGCGCATCGTCGTCATGAACAAGCTGCGACGCTCCGAGCCGTTCATGTTCGACGTCGAGGTCGGCGACGGAAGCGGACGCCGCAGCTTCTGGGTCCACCCGTCGGTGCCGCTGCAGTTCCACTTCTTCGGAAGTCGGATGCCTCGGATCAATCGCCTCTGGGTGGAGGAGCTGATGCAGACCGCGAGCGGACCCAACGGCCTGACGATCATTCCCGAGCCGCCGGAGGAGACGGAGCCCCGCTGAGCGTCCTCAGCTCGGGGAGACGTCCTGCGGGCCGACCTCTTCGCCGGCGATGCGGAGCCTGTCGACGTCGAGCGTCTCGACCTCGACGTTCCCGAGCGACACGTCGCCCGACGCGGCCGCGCCGCCCTCCGCCGTGGGCACCGGGCCGGTGTCGAAGTGCTCTGCCACGAGCGAGATGCCGCCGGACGAGTTGGCGGAGTTGGCGAGATCCTCGATCCAGGCGCGGCTGAGTTCGGGCGGCTCGGGGTCGTCGAAGACGAAGCGCAGCGGGATCGAGGGGTGCAGCCAGATCGTGCTGCGGCCGCGGGGCTGGTCGTCGGGGTGGCGCCAGGAGAGCGTGAAGCTCTCACCGCGGCGGAGCTTCGTCGCGATGACGACCTTGAGGTGGGCCAGTGCCCGATCCTCGATGTGGATCGGCGTCCCCGACCCTCCGTAATAGATGGTCCCCACGCTCGTGATCCTAGTCCTGCGGGCCGCCGTCCACGGGAGGTGGGGCGAGCAGACGCGCCAGCACGTCGAGGGCCTCCGCCTGCGGCACGTCTTCGTCCAGCATCCACTGCGTCTGCAGGCCGTCGGATGCCGCGATCACAAGGGAGGCGACCGCCTGCGGGTCGACGTCCGCGCGCATGCGCCCGGCGGCCTGGGTGCGCTCGACGCGCTCGACGAGGTCGGCGCGCACGCGGGCGAAGCGCTCGGTGGCGAACGCCGTCGCATCGGGATGTCCACTCTCGAGCGCGGCAGCCACCAGCGCCGAGTAGAGCTGCACGAGACCCGGCACGGCATGGTTCCGCTGCGCCGACTCGGTCATGATCTCGACGGGAGAGGCCTCGAACGGATGCGGCTCGGCTTCGCCGTGCCGGCGCTCGGCCTCCTTGTACACCTCGACGAGCAGCTGCTCCCGCGACGTGAAGTAGTGCGTGAGCGCCGCGTGCGAGACGCCGAGCTCGTGCGCGATGGCCCGCAGGCTCGTCCCCTCCGAGCCGCGTCGCGCGAAGACGTCGATCGCGCGGTCGAGGATCTGCTGCCGACGGGCGAGCCCCTTCGCGTACGGACCCCGCGCGCGCGACGCGGCGGGGTCGTCGGCTGCGGACTCGTCGGGCATGCAGGCATCCTATCCGTTTGAAAACCTCCGCATGGAGGTTTTCTGCTATCGTGCTGACGAACGCCCGTCGCGGGCGTCCCCGTCATCGTCGACCGCCGAGGAGAGGTTCCATGCCGGCACTCACTTCCGTCCAGCTGTTCACCGTCAAGGACGCCCTCGAGACCGACCTCGACGGCACCCTCGCCGAGGTCGCCCGTCGCGGGTTCACCGCCGTCGAGCCCTACGACTTCGTGCGTCGCGCCGAGCCGCTCGCAGCCTCCCTCGCCGCGAACGGCCTCGTCGCCCCGACCGGCCACGCGTTCCTCGCGTCGGAGTCCTTCGTCAACCCCGACGGCAGCGGAACGACCCTCCCGGTGCCGTCGCCCGACGAGGTGTTCGACGCCGCCGAGACGCTCGGCATGGGCACCGTCATCGACCCCTACACGGAGCCCGCACGGTGGCAGACGCGCGAGCAGGTCGAGGAGACCGCGCGCCTGCTCAACGCGGCGGCCGAGATCGCGGCGGTGCGCGGACTCCGCGTCGGCTACCACAACCACGCGCACGAGCTCGAGGCGCGCTTCGACGGCGTGACCGGGCTCGAGCTCCTGGCTGGGCTGCTCGACCCGAGGGTCGTGCTCGAGGTCGACCTCTACTGGGCTGCGCGGGCAGGCGTCGACCCCGCTGAGCTGCTCACGGCTCTCGGCGACCGCGTCGTCGCCGTGCACGTCAAGGACGGCACGCTCGACCCCGAGGCGATCGCGGCGTACCCGCCCGCCGACCAGGTCCCCGCCGGCACCGGAGCGGTGCCCCTCGCGGAGGCGCTGGATGCGGCATCCGCGCTCGAATTCGCCATCGTGGAGTTCGACGCCTACGCGGGCGACCTGTTCGAGGGCATCGAGCAGAGCCGCGTCTTCCTCGACGAGCGGGCGGCCCGCTGATGGCGGCCCCCGTCGGCGTCGGCGTGATCGGCGCCGGGAACATCAGCGACCAGTACCTCACGAGCCTCACGGCCTTCCCCGACGTGACCGTGATCGCGATCGCCGACCTCGTCGAGGAGCGCGCACGCGCGCAGGCCGAGAAGTACGGCGTCCCGAAGGCCGGCGGCATCGACGTCGTGCTCGGCGACCCCGACATCGAGATCGTCGTCAACCTGACGATCCCCGCGGTGCACGTCGAGGTGTCCGAGGCGATCATCGCCGCCGGCAAGCACGTGTGGACCGAGAAGCCGATCGGCGTGGACCGTGCGTCGTCGCTGGGACTGCTGGAGAAGGCGGATGCCGCGTCCCTGCGCGTCGGCGTCGCTCCCGACACGGTGCTGGGCCCGGGTGTGCAGACGGCCAAGCGAGCGATCGCGCGGGGCGACATCGGGCGTCCGCTGTTCGCCCAGACCACGTTCCAGTGGCAGGGGCCTGAGATCTTCCACCCCAACCCGGCGTTCCTGTACGCCGTGGGCGGGGGCCCGCTGCTGGACATGGGCCCGTACTACGTCTCCGCCCTCGTGCACGTGTTCGGTCCGGTCGCGGCCGTGTCGGCCCTCGGGCTGAAGGGGTCGGAATCGCGTGCCGTGCAGGTCGGCCCGCTCGCGGGTGACGAGTTCCCCGTCGAGGTGCCCTCGACCGTGTCGGCGCTCATCCAGTTCGAGGAGGGCGGGCAGGCGCAGAGCCTCTACAGCACCGATTCGCCGCTCCTGCGTCAGGGGATCGTCGAGATCACCGGCACCGAGGGAACACTCGTCATCCCCGACCCGAACACGTTCGGGGGAGCGCTCACCATCACCCGCCCGCTGCGGGAGATGATCGTGCCGCCGGCCCCCGTCGTGCAGGAGATCGTCGACCTCCCGCAGGAGGGCGTGCTCGCCGGCCGCGGGCTCGGGCTGCTCGACATGGCCCGCTCGATCCGCGCCGGGCGCCCGCACATCGCGACCGGACGTTTCGGCTACCACGTGCTCGACACCCTCCTGGCGATCGAGGAATCGGTCGAAGCCCGCGAGTTCGTCGAGGTCACGAGCACCGTGACCGAGGTCGGCTCGCTCGACGCCGACTTCGACCCCTTCGCCGCGACGCTCTAGGCGGCGCCGGGCGGGTATCCGCTCCCGTCCGGCGGCCGCGGGTCACGCCCCACGGCGCACGCACGGCGCATAACTCCTGCACTTCGCCGCCGAGGATGGGCCGAGTCCGCGGATTTCCGCGGCCGCCCGGCTCATCGCGCGCGGATCTGCAGGAGTTATGCGCCGTGAACGGCCGAGCCGACAGACCGGATGCCGCGGCTCAGCGGGTCGCGCGGGCCAGGTTCTGCTCGAGCTCGGCCCTGGTCTGCCGCGTCACGTACGCGGGCTGGTCGCGCTCGACGCGCCAGCTCTCGTCCACGGAGCCGATGTCGACGGTGTCGAAGCCGAACTCGTCGTACAGCTCGGTGACGAAGGCCGCGGCATCCGGATGATCGCTCGCCGTCGCGAGAGCGCGGCGATCGGGCGTCCCGGCGGGGGAGCCGGTCGTCAGGATCTCGCCCGAGCCGATGTGGTTGAACGCCTTCGCGACCTTCGCGGCGGGCAGGTGCGCCTGCAGCAGGCCCGTCGTGGTCGCCTGCTTCTCATCGAGCTCGGCGATGCGTCCGTCGCGCTCCCAGTAGTAGTTGTTCGTGTCGAGCACGATCTTGCCCGCGAGCGGTGCCACCGGCACTTCCTGATACGCCCTGAGAGGCACCGTCACGATGACGACGTCACCGGATGCCGCGGCATCCGTCACCGTTCCCGCCGAGGCGTTCTCGCCCAGGTCGTCCACGAGCGCCGTGAGCGTCTCGGGTCCGCGCGAATTGCTGATCACGACCGTGTAGCCGCGGTCCACGAGGCCGCGCGCGAGGGTCGATCCGATGTGTCCTGCTCCGATGATTCCCACTGTGGTCATGCCGGGGCACAACGCCGTGACGCCCGACGGGCCATCCCGCCGGGCGGCACGAAGCGACTCAGAGCCGGGTCCAGGCCTCGGTCAGCACCGAGCGCAGGATCTGCTCGATCTCGGTGAACTCGCTCGGGCCGATCGTCAGCGGCGGCGCGAGCTGGATGACCGGATCGCCGCGGTCGTCGGCGCGGCAGTAGAGGCCGGCGTCGAACAGCGCTTTGGAGAGGAAGCCGCGCAGCAGCCGCTCGGACTCGTCGTCGTCGAAGGTCTCCTTGGTGGCCTTGTCCTTGACGAGCTCGATGCCGAAGAAGTACCCGTCGCCGCGCACGTCGCCAACGATCGGGAGGTCCTTGAGCTGCTCGAGCGTGGAACGGAACAGCGGCGAGTACTCGCGCACCCGCTCGGGCAGGCCCTCCTCCTCGAAGATGTCGAGGTTCTCCAGCGCGACGGCGCTCGAGACGGGATGCCCGCCGAAGGTGTAGCCGTGGTAGAACGCGCGGTCGCCGTGGGCGAAGGGCTCGTAGATGCGGTCGCTGATCACGGTGCCGCCGAGGGGGGAGTAGCCGCTCGTGACGGCCTTGGCGAACGTGATCATGTCGGGCTGATAGCCGTATGCGTCGCACGCGAACATGTGGCCGATGCGGCCGAATGCGCAGATGACCTCGTCGCTGACGAGCAGCACGTCGTACTTGTCGCAGATCTCGCGCACCCGCTGGAAGTAGCCGGGAGGCGGGGGGAAGCATCCGCCCGAGTTCTGCACCGGCTCGAGGAAGACCGCGGCGACCGTGTCGGGTCCCTCGAACTGGATCATCTCCTCGATGCGATCGGCCGCCCACACGCCGAACTCCTCGAGGCTGCCGGTGGGCGCCCCCATGTCTTCAGCGCGGTAGAAGTTCGTGTTCGGCACGCGGAAGCCGCCCGGCGTCAGGGGCTCGAACATCGACTTCATCGCGGGGATGCCCGTGATCGCGAGCGCGCCCGAAGGGGTGCCGTGATACGCGACCGAGCGCGAGATCACCTTGTGCTTCGTGGGCTGCCCCTGGAGCTTCCAGTAGTACTTCGCGAGCTTGAACGCCGTCTCGACGGCCTCGCCGCCGCCGGTCGAGAAGAAGACCTTGTTGAGGTCGCCGGGGGCGTAGCTCGCGATGCGGTCGGCGAGCTCGATCGCGGCGGGGTGCGCGTAGGACCAGATCGGGAAGAACGCAAGTTCCTCGGCCTGCTTCGCCGCGACGTCGGCGAGCCGCTTGCGGCCGTGCCCGGCGGCGACCACGAACAGGCCCGCGAGCCCGTCGATGTACCGCTTGCCCTTCGAGTCCCAGATGTGGTGGCCTTCGCCCTTGACGATGATCGGGACGCCGGGGCCCTCGGTCATCACCGACTGGCGGGCGAAGTGCATCCAGAGATGGTCCTTCGCCATCTGCTGCAGCTCGGCCTCGGTGCGGGCTTGGCGTTCGGTCGTGGTCGACATTGTGGGCCTTCCGTCGGGCTTTTCCCCGACGATACCCGCGTGCCCGCGCGGCGGCCATGACGGTTCGTCCGGTTCGCAGGCCGGATGCGGCGGACCGTCCGCCGGGCCACGTCAGGGCCGACCTCGGTCAAACGGTGGGGACTTTTCGGCACCGCGGGCCCCGCACACCGGCTAGGAGACCGATTTCTCCCGCGCGTTCGTCAGATCACGCCGGCGTTCGGCATAGGCGACGACGGCGCAGGCGTCTCGGGATCGGGCGACGGAGCCGGCGGCTCGGGGAAACCGGGCTCGGCGGGCGCCGGGAACGTCGGCTCCTGCGGGTTCGGCGCGAGGGGCTCGTCCGGCGACGGCGCGAGGGGCTCGTCCGGCGAGGGGGGGTTGGGCTCGGCCGGGAACGGGGCCGGGTTCTCGTCCGGGATCGACGGCGCGGGCTTGCCGGGGACCGTCCCCGGCTCCGTCGTCGGGTCGCCGGGTATGCCGGGGGTGCCCGGATCTCCCGGGACGCCGGGCATGCCGGGGGCGCCGGGCACGCCGGGGTTGCCGGGGAAGGTGTTCGGATCGCTCATGGGGATGACCTCCAGCCTCCAGCGTGCGCCGGGAAGCGGCATCCCTCACCCCCGTTGACCGAGGCTCGGGAGGGGTGTATCGCCGAGCCGACTCGGCCGGCGACGCCGGCGACGCGGCCCAGCCACCGAGCCCGGGCTCAGCCGGCGAACGCGGCGGGGTCCGCGAGGAGCGGCTCGAAGGCGGCCTCGGCGGCCCCGATGAGCAGGCGGTCCTCGGCGAGGGAGGCGACGCGGATGTCGAGCCCCTCCATGTTCGCGGGCATGGCCTGCGCTCCCACCGCGGCCGCGAGGGCGGCCAGGTCCGTCGCGGCGAGGGTGGCGAGGAATCCGCCGAGCACCACGACCGAGGGATTGAGCACGTTGACGGCGTTGGCGAGGGCGGTCGAGAGGATGCCGCGCTGCCGCGCCACCTCGGCGGCTACGGCCGGATCCTCCGAGGCGGCGAGAGCCTCGGCGAGGGTCGGCTCGTCGGCGGCGCCGAGACCCACGGCCTCGAGGAGCAGGGTCCGGCTGACTTCGTCCTCGAGCACGCCCGCGTCGGCGCGCCGGTCGGAATCCGCGGCGATCCCGGGACGGTTCTGCCCGAACTCGCCGGCGTAGCCGCCCGCGCCGGCCACCGGCATCCCGTGCACGATCAGCCCGCCGCCGATGCCGCTCGCCCCTCCGTTGAGGTAGACGACGTGGTCGATGCCGCGGGCGGCGCCGTAGAGGTGCTCGGCCAGCGCGCCGAGCGAGGCGTCGTTGCCGACGACGGCGGGAAGGCCCGTGGCCTCGGCGACGAGGTCACGCACCGGCGCGTCGGTCCACAGCAGGTGAGGCGCGTTGCGGACGAGTCCGTCGGCGGCGCGCACGAGCCCGGGCACCGCCAGGCCGACCGACACGATCCGGGCGCCGGTGAGGGGTCCGCTGCGCCAGTCGTCGATGCGGTCCGCGACGAGCTTCGCGGTCTCGGCCGGTGTCAGCAGGTGGTCGAGCTCGACGCGCTCGCGGCGGACGATCTCGCGATCGAGCCCGACGGCGGCGATGGTGAGGGCGTCGACCTCGGGGTTCACCGCGACGGCGAGCACCCCGGCGGCGACGGCGACGACGGGCGACGGGCGGCCCACACGGCGCGAAGGGTCGGGTGCCCGCTCCTCGACCAGGCCCGCCCGCACCAGCTCGGCGACGAGGTCGGCGATCGTCGAGCGGTTGAGGCCGGTCGCCTCGGTGAGCGATGCGCGCGACAGCGGTCCGTCGAGGTGGACGAGTCGCAGGAGGCGCGCGAGGTTGCGCTGGCGCACCCCCTCGGCGGGCGAGGGATCGGTCACCCCCTCACTGTAGGGCCGGGCGCGGCATCCGCTTCGTATTTGTTGCTCTTGACTCCAAATACATCCCCACGTACTCTGACAGCGTCCACAGCACTTTCGACGCAGATGTCGAAACTTTCGAGAGGTTCGAAGATGAACACACGCAGCAGGACCAGGCTCGTGGCGGCCCTCGCCGCGGGCGGCCTCGCGATCGGCGCCCTCAGCGGGTGCGCCGGTTCCGGCGACGGCGGAGACGGCTCCGGCGACGGCGAGGACGTCACCCTCACGTGGTGGCACAACGCCACCTCCGGACCCATGCCCGCGGTGTGGGAAGAGGTCGCCGCCGAGTTCGAGGCCGCGAACCCCGGAGTCACCGTCGAGCAGACCGGATACCAGAACGAGGAGCTCCAGCGCACGCTCATCCCCAACGCACTGGCCGCCGGCGACCCGCCGGACCTGTTCCAGGTGTGGCCGGGCGGCGAGCTGCGCGACCAGGTCGACAACGGCTACCTCATGGCGCTCGACGAGGTCATCCCCGACACCGTGGAGTCCGTCGGCGCGACGGTCAACCCGTGGCAGGTCGGCGGTGAGACCTACGGCATCCCGTTCACGTTCGGCATCGAGGGCTTCTGGTACAACACCGAGCTGTTCGAGCAGGCCGGCGTCGAGGTGCCCACGACGCTCGATGAGCTGATCGACGTCGTCGGAGAGTTGCGGGATGCCGGTATCACGCCGATCGCGGTCGGCGCCGGCGACAAGTGGCCGGCCGCGCACTGGTGGTACCAGTTCGCCCTGCACTCGTGCTCGCCCGAGACGCTCCAGGCCGCCGAGACCGAGTTCGACTTCTCGGACGAGTGCTTCGTCGAAGCCGGCGAGCAGCTGCAGGACTTCCTCGGGATCGAGCCCTTCCAGGAGGGCTTCCTCGGCACGCCGGCGCAGACCGGCGCGGGCAGCTCGGCAGGTCTCGTCGCGAACGGCCAGGCCGCCATGGAGCTCATGGGCCACTGGAACGCCGGTGTGATCGGCGGCCTCACGCCCGACGAGGAGATCCCCGAGTTCCTCGGCTGGTTCCCCTTCCCGGGCATCGAGGGCTCCGCGGGCGACCCGACGGCGGCACTGGGCGGCGGCGATGGATTCGGATGCTCCGCGGAGGCCCCGCCGGAGTGCGCCGACCTGCTCGCCTACATCATGAGCCCCGAGGTGCAGGCCAAGTTCGCCGCGAGCGGCTCGGGCATCCCGACCGTGGCCGAGGCGCAGGAGTCCCTCGAGGACCCCAACCTCAAGATGGTCGCCGAGGGACTCGCGGCATCGTCCTTCGTGCAGCTCTGGCTGGACACCGCCTACGGCACCACGGTCGGCAACGCCATGAACGAGGGCATCGTGAACCTCTTCGGCGGCGCCGGCACTCCGCAGGACGTCGTCACCAAGATGGAAGACGCAGCGGCGACGCTCTGACATGACCGCTCTTCTCTCGCCCGGGTCCGCGGTCTCCGCGGGCCCGGGCCCCGCACCGGCCCCGCGACGCGCTCGTCGCCGCGAGGGGCGCAAGCGCTTCGAGATCCTCGTGCTCGTGGCACCGGCCCTCGTGCTGTTCGTCGGCTTCGTGATCGTCCCCGTGATCCTGGCGGCGGTCTACAGCTTCTACAACCTGCCGGCGGCGTTCCAGTGGGACGACCTGGCCGACCCGGAGCGGTTCGTCGGGTTCGACAACTACGTCCGCGCGCTCACGACGCCCGAGTTCCTGCGGGCGATCGGCAACAACTTCTTCATCCTCGTCATGTCGCTCCTCGTGCAGGGCCCGATCGCGATCGGCATCGCGCTGCTGCTCAACCGCGCGATGCGGGGACGCGGCGCGCTGCGCCTGCTGATCTTCGTGCCGTACGTGCTGGCCGAGGTCATCGCCGGACTGTCCTGGAAGCTGCTGCTGCAGCCGACCGGTGCGGTCAACGCGATCCTCGAGGCGGTGGGCCTGGGCGCGCTGACCCGCAACTGGCTGGCCGACCCGTCGATCGCGCTGTGGACGATCTTCTTCATCCTCACCTGGAAGTACATCGGCTTCGCGATCCTGCTGTTCCTCGCCGGGCTCCAGGGCGTGCCCGACGAGCTCGCCGAGGCGGCGCAGCTCGACGGAGCGTCGTGGTGGCAGATCCAGCGCTACATCACGATCCCGCTACTCGGCCCGACCATCCGCATCTGGGCGTTCCTGTCGATCATCGGCTCGCTCCAGGTGTTCGACATGGTCTGGGTGACCGTCGCGCCGACCGTGCGCGGCATGGCCACCGAGACCATGGCGACCTACATGGTGCAGCAGGGCCAGTTCGCCGGGCAGCCCGGCTACGGCAGCGCGATCGCCGTCATCCTCTTCCTCATCTCGCTCGTGGTCGCCCTCGTGTACCAGCGCTTCGCGCTGCACCGCGACCTGCGCGGCGCCCTCACCAGTGGAGTCCGCTGACATGACCGCCACCGCAACGATCGTCACCGGCGAGCCGCGTGCCGCGGAGCCCGCCGGCCGCCGGTTCGACTGGGGCCAGCCCTTCGTCTACCTCATCGCCCTCGTGATCGCCGCCGTCGCCGTCGGCCCGGTGCTCTACGTCTTCATCGGCGGCTTCCGCACCACGGCCGACCTCAATGCGAACCCGGCCGGTCTTCCGGACCCGTGGACGATGCAGAACTGGGTCGCCGTGCTGTCGGCGCCCCGGTTCTGGGGCAACGTCTTCGCGAGCACCGTGCTCGCCGTCGCCACCACGGTCGGGGTCGTCGTCGCCGGGATCATGGCGGCGTTCGTGATCGCGCGCTACAGCTTCCGCGGGCGCGAAGCGCTCTACACCGTCTTCGCCGCGGGGCTCATGTTCCCGCTGACCGTGGCGGCGCTGCCCCTCACGCTGCTGCTGCGCACGATGGGCCTGCACGGCACCTATCTCGGCGTGATCATCCCCGGCATCGCGTTCGCGCTGCCCACGACGATCATCATCCTCGTGCCGTTCCTGCGCGCCATCCCCGCCGAGCTCGAAGAGGCGGCGGTCATCGACGGCGCCTCGCGGCTGGGGTTCTTCTGGCGCATCCTCCTGCCGCTGTCGAAGCCGGCTCTGGTGACCGTCGGCATCCTCGCCTTCGTCGGCAGCTGGAACGGCTACCTCCTGCCGCTGCTCGTGATCAGCACCGGCACGCTGCCGCAGGAGCTCTGGCCGCTGCCCCTGGGAGTGACGCAGTTCTCGTCGCAGTACTCGCAGGACACCGGCGCCGTGCTCGCCTACACGTCGCTAGCGATGATCCCCGCGCTGGTGTTCTTCCTCGCCATGCAGAAGCAGATCGTCGGCGGCCTGACGGGGGCGGTGAAGGGATGACGCTCCACGACCACGTGCGCACGGACGCACCCTGGCACGACACCTCGCTTCCGCTCGACGACCGCGTCGACTCCCTCATCTCAGCCATGACGGTCGCCGAGAAGGTCGGGCAGCTCTACGGCGTGTGGGTCGGGGCATCCGACGACGGCGAAGACGTCGCACCGCACCAGCACGATCTCAGCGAGGAGGTCGATCTCGACGCGCTCCTGCCGTCCGGGCTCGGCCAGCTCACCCGGCCGTTCGGCACCGCGCCGGTGGACCCGGCCGTCGGCGCGCTGTCACTCATGCGCGCCCAGCAGCGGATCGTCGCCGCCGGACGCTTCGGCATCCCGGCCATCGCGCACGAGGAGTGCCTCGCCGGCTTCGCCACGTGGGGCGCGACGGCGTATCCGGTGCCGCTCGGCTGGGGCGCGACGTTCGACCCGGATCTGATCCGGGAGATGGGCGGGCGCATCGGCGCCGACATGCGATCGGTCGGGGTGCACCAGGGACTCGCGCCCGTGCTCGACGTCGTGCGCGACGCCCGCTGGGGGCGCGTCGAGGAGACGATCGGCGAGGACCCGTACCTCGTCGGCACCGTCGCGACGGCCTACATCCAGGGCGTGGAGCGGGCGGGCGTGATCGCGACGCTCAAGCACTTCGTCGGCTATTCGGCGTCGAAGGCCGGCCGCAACCTCGCGCCCGTGTCGGTCGGACCCCGCGAGCTCGCCGACGTGCTCCTGCCCCCGTTCGAGATGGCGCTGCGCGAGAGCGGCGTGCGCTCGGTGATGAACTCGTACACCGACCTCGACGGGGTGCCGACCGCCGCCGACGCGACGCTGCTCACGACCCTGCTCCGCGACACGTGGGGGTTCGACGGCACCGTCGTCGCGGACTACTTCTCGATCGCGTTCCTCAAGGAGCTCCACGGCTTCAGCGCGGAATGGACGGATGCTGCGCGCGACGCGCTCGCGGCGGGTATCGACGTCGAACTGCCGACGGTGAAGACCTTCGGGTCCGCGCTGGTGCGGGCCGTCGAGGACGGCGCCGTCGACCCCGCGCTGATCGACCGCGCACTGCGGCGCGTGCTGCGGCAGAAGGGCGAGCTCGGGATGCTGGACCCGGACTGGTCGCCCGTGCCGGCCGTGCTCGGCGGCCGGGCCGAGGCATCCGCCGACGACGTGCGCGGGCTCGTCGACCTCGATCCTGCGGGCAACCGCGCGCTCGCCCGGCGGATCGCCGAGGAGGCCGTCGTCCTGGTCCGGAACGACGGACTGCTCCCCGTTGCGCGAGCGACGCGGATCGCCGTCATCGGCCCGACCGCGGCAGACCCCTACGCCGTGCTCGGGTGCTATTCGTTCCCGGCCCACGTGGGGGTGCGGCATCCGGAACTCCCCCTCGGCATCGCGCTGCCCACGCTGCGCGACACCGTGGCGGCCGAGTTCCCCGAGGCCGACGTCGTGTGGGCGGAGGGCACGTCGATCGACGGCGGAGACACGGACGGGTTCGCCGCCGCACGGGAGGCGGCCGCGGGGGCCGACTTCGTGGTGCTGGCGCTCGGCGACCGTGCCGGGCTCTTCGGCCGCGGCACCAGCGGCGAGGGCTGCGACGCGGCCGACCTGACGCTCCCCGGAGCCCAGCAGCAGCTGATGGACGAGATCCTGGCCACCGGCGTGCCCACGGTGGTCGCCCTGCTCTCAGGCCGCCCGTACGCCCTCGGTCGTGCGCCCGAGGAGGCATCCGCCATCGTGCAGGCGTTCTTCGCCGGCGAGGAGGGCACGGGTGCGATCGCCGGCGTGCTGAGCGGCCGGGTGAACCCGAGCGGGCGCCTGCCGGTGAGCATCCCACGCGACCCCGGAGCCCAGCCGTCGACCTACCTCGCGGCGACGCTCGCGCGCCGGAGCGACGTGTCCAACATCGATCCCGGACCGGCCTTCGCGTTCGGCCACGGCCTCGGCTACGCCCCCGCGGTGTGGTCGGACGCCACGGCGACCGCGGCGGAGATGAGCCCGGACGGCTCGGTCGCGGTGTCGATCCACCTCGGCAATGCCGGCGACCGCGACGGCGTGGAGGTCGTGCAGCTCTACCTGCACGACCCGG
Source organism: Microbacterium sp. (assembly GCF_041909575.1). Lineage (GTDB taxonomy): Bacteria > Actinomycetota > Actinomycetes > Actinomycetales > Microbacteriaceae > Microbacterium. The sequence continues at coordinate 50,489 of NZ_JAYRDE010000002.1, forward strand.
TGGCGTCCACGGTTCGTCCGGTGCAACGGCTGATCGCGTACGCCCGAGTCCCGCTTGCTGCGGGGGAGCGGGTGCGCGTGACGTTCGAGGTTCCGGCCGACCTGGCGTCCTTCACGGGTGCGGACGGCCGGCGGGTGGTGGAGCCGGGAGACATCGTCCTGGGCTTCGGCCGCTCCAGCGCCGAGATCGTCGCGACCCGCACCGTGCGCATCACCGGAGCCCCGCGCCGCGTCGACCACACCCGCGCCCTGCACGCCGCCGTGACGGTGACGCCCGACGCGTGAGGGCCGGTGGCGAGGTCGAGGGTGCGGCTGCGGAACTCCACGGATCTGAATGGCACCCGGCGCCATGGCCGCGGATTCGCGGACGCAGGCGCGGCGAGGCGCCGGCATCCGTGGAGTTCTGCCGGCCGTCACCGGCTGGAGAGTGGGGTCAGGCGTCGGCCGGGCGAGGGTCAGGCGTCGACCGGGCGAGGGTCAGGCGTCGGCCGGAGCGACAGCATCCACTGCCGCGGCGAAGTCGAGCGTCTGGAGCACCTCGACCGCCCGCGCGTACCGCGGCCCCGAGAGGGCGACGAAGACGGCACCGACCACGTCGACGAATCCGACGGTCGTGCCGTGCACGAGGACCACGTACCGGTCGATGTCGACGCGCTCCCACCGCACGGCCGAGCCCTGCGGGGCCGGTGGCTCGGGACGCCGCGTCGGCAGCTCCTTCAGGGAGCGCAGGGCGCGCGAGCGGACGGCATTGCGACGCGATGACGAGGCGGGGCTCTCCAGGACCATGATCACGACTCCTCTCGTCGTTCCTCGATCCTCCCCGCGACCCGCGCGGGATGCACAGGGCTTGACGTCGAGCGGGAAGGAGGGGTAGCGCATTCCGCATCCCGTCGAGGCTGCTCAGTCCCACCCTGAGCCTCTCCCCCTGCTCATAACTCCTGCACTTCCGGGCCGGAGGGCGGCCGCGCTCGCGTCTTTCCGGGGGAGCGGGTTCGCAGCGCCTCCGAAGTGCAGGAGTTATGCGCCGTGAAGCGGCCGAGCGCATGCCGCGTCCTGCGCGTCCGGCGGCCCGGCCTCAGCCGGCGAGCGGAGCGGTGCTGCCGCGCACCACGAGGTGCGTCGCGAGGTCCATGCGGAGGGTGTCGACCGTCGCGCCGTCGGCGAGTCGAAGGACGAGGCGCGTCGCCTCCTCGCCCATCCGGCGCAGCGGCTGGTGCACCGTCGTGAGCTGCGGGCTCATCCAGCGGGCGAGGGCGATGTCGTCGTACCCGACGACGGACAGGTCGCCCGGCACGCTGAGCCCGGCGGCGGATCCGGCGGCGATCACGCCCAGCGCCTGCAGGTCGCTGCCGGCGAAGAACGCGGTCGGCGGATCGGCCAGTTCCAGCAGGTCGCGCGCATGGCGCTCGCCGCCACCCGGATGGAAGTCGCCGAACCGGATCAGCGCGGGGTCGATCGGCAGCCCGGCCGCGTTCATCGCCGACCGATAGCCGTCCACGCGGGCCAGGGAGCACATCATGTCCTCGGGTCCGGTGATCGCAGCGATCCGGCGGTGCCCGAGCTCGATCAGATGGCGGGTCGCCATGAGCCCGCCCGACCAGTTCGCCGATCCGACCGAGGGCACGTCGGGGGACGGGTCGCCGGCGGGGTCCACGATGACGAACGGGATGCCGCGGGAGCGCAGCTTCTCGCGATAGCGCTCCTCGATGTCGGAGAACACGAGCACGACGCCCACCGGGCGGCGGCGCAGCACGCCGTCGATCCAGTCCGCGGACGGCGCGTGGCGGTCGCCGCTCACGGTCAGCACGACCGACAGCCCGGCAGCGTGTGCGACATCCTCGACGCCCTCGATGACCTCCATCGACCAGCTCGGCTCCAGCTCGTGGAAGACGAGCTCGACGACCTCGCTGCGCTGCGCCGAGGTGCGACGTCGATAGCCGTGGCGGTTCAGATGCTCCTCGAGGCGCGCCCGCGTGGCGGGAGCGACGTCGGTGCGACCGTTGAGCACCTTCGACATCGTCGCGAGAGACACGCCTGCCTCGGCGGCGATCTCGGCGAGGGTCACGCGGGGTGCGTCGGTCATGGCTCGATGCTAGCCCTCGAAAGTATCGGAATGTCGACGCCGTGTTCCGATCACTCGAGCCGCGGGCGGCGGGTGGACGCGGCATCCGATCTGGTATAGGTTGTCTTCAACAACATTTCGTTCACCGTCGAACCCAGGAGCGTCATGCCCACCCCCACTCGCGACGACAAGTTCTCGTTCGGTCTCTGGACCGTCGGCTACAACGGCACCGACCCGTTCGGCGGCCCGACCCGCAACCCGCTCGATGTCGTCCATGTCGTCGAGAAGCTCGCCGAGCTCGGCGCCTACGGCCTCACCTTCCACGACGACGACCTGTTCGCCTTCGGATCGTCCGACGCGGAGCGTCAGACCCAGATCGACCGCCTCAAGGGCGCGCTGGCCGACACCGGCCTCGTCATCCCGATGGTGACGACCAACCTGTTCTCGGCGCCCGTGTTCAAGGACGGCGGCTTCACCGCCAACGACCGCGACGTGCGCCGGTTCGCGCTGCGCAAGGTGTTCCGCCAGCTCGACCTCGGTGCCGAGCTCGGCGCCAAGACGTTCGTCATGTGGGGCGGCCGCGAGGGCGCCGAGTACGACTCGGCCAAGGACATCCGCGCGGCGCTCGAGCGCTACCGCGAGGCCGTGAACCTGCTCGGCGACTACGTGACCGACAAGGGATACGACATCCGCTTCGCCATCGAGCCGAAGCCCAACGAGCCGCGCGGCGACATCCTGCTGCCCACGCTCGGCCACGCGATCGCGTTCATCGACTCGCTCGAGCGTCCCGAGCTCGTGGGCCTGAACCCCGAGGTCGGGCACGAGCAGATGGCGGGGCTGAACTTCGCCGCCGGCATCGCGCAGGCGCTGTACCACGGCAAGCTCTTCCACATCGACCTCAACGGCCAGCGCGGCATCAAGTACGACCAGGACCTCGTGTTCGGCCACGGCGATCTGCACAACGCCTTCGCGCTCGTCGACCTGCTCGAGAACGGCGGCCCCGGCGGGGTCCCCGCCTACGACGGCCCGCGCCACTTCGACTACAAGCCCTCGCGCACCGAGGACGAGAAGGGCGTGTGGGAGTCCGCCGCCGCGAACATGACGACCTACCTGCTGCTCAAGGAGCGCGCCGCGGCCTTCCGCGCCGACCCCGAGGTGCAGGAGGCGCTCGCCGCCGCGAAGGTCGGCGAGCTCTCGACCCCGACGCTGAACCCCGGCGAGTCCTACGACGACTTCCTGGCCGACCGCTCGGCCTACGAGGACTTCGACGCCGCGGCGTACCTGGGCGGCAAGGGCGGCGGTTTCGTCCGCCTGCAGCAGCTCGCGACCGAGCACCTGCTCGGCGCCCGCTGACGCCTCCCCCCTCCCCCGTCCGTTTGTGCGGGCGAATGTGCGCTGCGACGGCGTCGCAGGCAGTCATCCGCCCGCACGAACGGAGACCATTCGACCGAAGGAGTCCGGATGCCGCTGGTGATGGGAGTCGATTCGTCGACGCAGTCGTGCAAGGTCGTGGTGACGGATGCCGCGACCGGCGAGGTCGTGCGCGAGGGGCGCGCGTCGCATCCGAACGGCACCGAGGTCGACCCGGCCGCGTGGTGGATCGCGCTTCAGGCCGCGATCGGCGAGGCCGGCGGGCTCGACGACGTGGAGGCGTGGGCCGTCGGCGGCCAGCAGCACGGCATGGTCGTGCTCGATGCCGACGGGCGCGTGATCCGCCCGGCCCTGCTGTGGAACGACACCCGCTCGGCCCGCGCGGCAGCAGACCTGGTCGCGGAGTTCGGCGCCGACACGCTCGCGCAGCGCACGGGCCTTGTGCCGGTCGCGTCGTTCACGATCACGAAACTCCGCTGGCTGCGCGACGCCGAGCCCGAGAACGCGGCGCGGGTCGCCGCCGTGGCGCTCCCGCACGATTGGCTCACGTGGCGCCTGCGCGGCTTCGGTCCCGCCGGCGAGTCGCCGCGCGGTCCGGTGCTGGACGAGCTCGTGACGGACCGGTCGGATGCCTCGGGCACGGGCTACTGGGACCCCGATACCGGCGGCTACGACCGTGAGCTCCTCGTCGCGGCGCTCGGCCGCGACGCGATCCTGCCGCGTGTGCTCGGCCCCGACGAGTGGGTCGAGGACACCGACGGACGCCGCGTCGGCGGCGGAGCCGGAGACAACGCCGGTGCGGCGCTCGGACTGGGCGCCGGACCCGGCGACGTCGTCGTGTCCATCGGCACGAGCGGGACGGTATTCGCGGTGAGCGACGCCCGCACGATCGACCCGACGGGGACGGTCGCGGGCTTCGCCGACTGCAGCGGACGGTTCCTGCCCCTCGTCGCGACACTCAACGCCGCGCGGGTGCTCGACGCGATCGCCAGGCTGCTCGGCGTCGACCACGCCGAGCTGTCTCGCCTCGCACTCCGGGCCGAGCCCGGTGCGGCCGGGCTCACGCTGGTCCCGTACTTCGAAGGCGAGCGCACGCCGAACCTCCCCGACGCGACGGCGTCGCTCACCGGCATGACGCTCGCCTCGACCACGCGGGAGAATCTCGCGCGGGCGGCCGTGGAGGGCATGCTCTCGGGCCTTGCCGCCGGGCTCGAGGCGCTGCGCGGACTCGGCGTGCCCCTCGAGCGGGCACTGCTCATCGGCGGCGGAGCGCAGTCCGAGGCGGTGCGCGCGATCGCTCCGCAGGTGCTGGGGCTGGCCGTCGAGGTCCCCGCACCCGGCGAGTACGTCGCCCTCGGCGCCGCCCGGCAGGCGGCAGCCGTGCTCGCGGGCTGAGGCGCCGCCGCGGCATCCGCCGAAGGAGCGGGAGAAATTGCATCCTCGGGCGGCTGAAGCCCCATTTCGGCCTGAATCTCCCCGCGGATTCACCGACAACGGCGCCGATCGCAGACGCGGGGCCCCACGCCCGAGCCTCACGCCCGAGCCCGACGACCCCGCCGGCACCCCAGCGCCGGCGCTCCCCGCGCGAAGCGCGCGTCGGGGCAGAATGAACCCGTGGCTGAACGTTCCGACCTCGACGCGATCGCGGCCGAGCTGTACGCGCTTCCGCCCGCCGAGTTCACCGCGGCGCGCAACCGCGAGGCGGGCATGGCCGACCGCTCCATCGCCGCGCAGGTGAAGGCGCTGCGCAAGCCGACCGTCGCCGCGTGGGCGGTGAACCTGCTCGCGCGCGAAGGTCAGCTCGCCGACGCGCTCGAGCTGTCGGCGGCGCTCCGTGAGGCGCAGGAAGATCTGGACGCGACCGAGCTCGCCCGCCTCGGCCGGCAGCGGCGCCAGCTGGTCGCCGCTCTCGCGACCCAGGCCGTCGCCCTCGCGAAGGACGCCGGCGTCGCGGTGAGCCCACCCGCACGGGAGGACGTCGAGAAGACGGTGAACGCAGCGGTGATGGATGCCTCGGCCGCGGCCGCCGTGATGACGGCTCGTCTCGTGGCTCCGCTCGAGGCCGGCACCTTCGAGGGGGCCGATCTCGCCGATGCGGTCGGCGGATCCCTGCCAGGTGCCCCGACCCCACCCACCCGTGACGACCTCGCCGAGCGGCGCGCGCGCAAGGCCGCGGAGAAGGCCGCCCGCGAGGCCGAGCGCGTCGCGAACGAGGCGGAGCGCGAACTCGTGAAGATCGACGCGCAGCGCGCGAAGCTCCAGGAGCGGGTGGACCACGTCAGCGAGCGGATCGACGACCTGCGCCGCGATCTCGAACGGCTCGAGACCGACCGTGCGACCGCCGAGTCGGCACTGACGGGCGTCGAGGAGAAGCGGCGGGACGCGGCATCCCGTGCGCGCTCGGCCGCCGCCGAGGCGCAGCGCGCCCGCGACGCCCTGGAGGACTGAGGCCGGCCTCACAGGAGTCTCGTAGCCGGCCTCAATAGCGTGGTCGGCATGGCGAACACGGCGCCCTCGGCGCACGCAGCGAGTCCAGATGAGACGGCGATCACGGTGTCGGCGGCAGAGCTGCGGGAGCTGCGCGACGAGTTCGAGCGCTTCCTGATGGAGTACCGGTTCGGCATGCAGGAGGTGGAGACGAAGCTCGGGATCCTGCGGGACGAGTTCCAGCTCGTGCACGACTACAACCCCATCGAGCACGTCTCGAGCCGCGTGAAGTCGCCCGACAGCCTCGTCGAGAAGGTGCAGCGCAAGGGCGTCGAGCCCGACTTCGCATCGATCCGCGAGAGCATCACCGACATCGCCGGCGTGCGCGTCACGTGCAGCTTCGTCGCCGACGCCTATCGGCTGTTCGACCTGCTGACCGCGCAGGACGACATCGAGGTCCTGCAGGTCAAGGACTACATCGCCCACCCGAAGTCGAACGGCTACAAGAGCCTGCACGCGATCGTCTCGGTGCCGGTGTTCCTCTCGAGCGGTCGCGTCGACGTTCCCGTCGAGGTGCAGTTCCGCACGATCGCGATGGACTTCTGGGCCAGCCTCGAGCACAAGATCTACTACAAGTACGACACCAACGTCCCCGCGGAGCTCCTCGACAGCCTCAAGGATGCCGCCGATACGGCCGCGGAGCTCGACGAGCGCATGGAGCGGCTGCACCGCGAGATCCGGGGCGTACCGCACCTCCCCTCCCCGCGCCTGCGTCCGGCCGGTCCACGGCGCGCGATCGAGGCCTAGAGCCGCCCCCGATCATCACCCCGCCCGGGTGGGTCGAGCGCGCCCCGCCGTCGCTAGGGTGTGTGCGTGGACGACCTTGAGCCGACACTGCTGATCATCCCCATCCTCGGCGTGCTCGCGCCGCTCCTGGCGCGGGGTCTGAGCCGATGGGTGCGGGTGCCGATCGTGGTGTTCGAGCTGGTGCTCGGGATCCTCGTCGGGCCGAGCGTGCTGGGCTGGGCGCAGCCGGATGCCTTCCTCGACATCCTCGCGGAGTTCGGCCTGGCGATGCTGTTCTTCGTCGCGGGATCCGAGATCGAATTCGCCGCCTTCAAGGGCCGCACCGGCAGGCGGGCGTCGATCGGCTGGCTCCTGAGCCTCGCGATCGGCGTGGGGATCGCGTGGGTGTTCGTCCCCGGCGAGGAGGCAGTGATCATCGGCATCGCGCTGTGCTCCACGGCTCTCGGCACGATCCTGCCGATCCTGCGCGACGCGGGCGAGCTCAAGACGCCGTTCGGCAGGGCCATCGGCGCGATCGGTGCCGTCGGCGAGTTCGGGCCGCTCATCGCGATCTCGCTGTTCCTCGGCGGGAAGTCGCCGGGCATCGAGAGCGTCGTGCTGATCCTGTTCGCCCTGGTGGCGGGGCTGGCCATCTGGCTCGCGCTGCGGGTGCCGCGCGGCGCGATGCACCGGTTCGTGAGCTCGACGCTGCACACGTCCGGGCAGTTCGCGATCCGGGTGGTGCTGCTCATCCTGTCCGCCCTCATCGCGCTGAGCGTGGTGCTCGACCTCGACATCCTCCTCGGCGCATTCGCGGCCGGCATCGTGTGGCGCCTCCTCATGCGCGACGCCGCCGAGCCCGACCGTGCGGCGGTCGAGAGCAAGGTCGAAGCCGTCGCGTTCGGCTTCCTGGTGCCGATCTTCTTCATCTACACCGGAGTGACCTTCGACCTGTCCGCGCTCCTGGCCCAGCCGGTGCTGTTCCTGCTCCTGCCGGTGGTGCTGCTCGCGCTGCTGATCGTGCGCGGGCTGCCGTCGATGCTCGCGGCGCCCGAGGGGTCGACCTTCCGGGAGCGCGCCTCGGTCGCGCTCCTCGGGGCGACCGCGCTCCCGATCATCGTGGCCGTCACGGCGATCGGCGTGGAGGAGGGCATCCTGTCCTCGGCGGCGTCGGCCCTGCTCGTCGGCGCCGGCATGCTGTCGGTGCTCCTCTTCCCGCTCATCGCGATGACCCTGCGCGGCGAGCGCCGAGCCCTGAGCGCCACCCCGGTCGAGGACGACGCGGCGTGAGCGCCCCGGAGCTCTTCGCGGCGGCGCGGGCCCGGCTCGCCGACGCCCCGCGCGAAGGACTCGGCGAGCTCGTGGAACCACGGCGCATCCTGGGTCTCGGCCGCGCTCCGCGGATCGTGCCCCGCGGCACGGCGTGGCACCTCGGCGTGCTGCTCCTCACCGACGACGCCGTCCTCGCCACCGGCGAGATCCTCCGGGCGCGCACCGAGGCCCGGCGCGGGTACACGGCCGAATCCCAGCGGGTCCGGGCCGAGCTCGCCGCCGCCGCCCGCCGCGGCGGGTTCGACGAGGGTGCGACCGTGCACCTCGGGTGGCGGATGCTGCAGCCCGACGCCGTCGACAGGGGCGAGGCATCCGGTCCCCTCGCCCTCGTGGACGGCGTGCCCAGCGTCAGGTGGAGCGCGGCGGGCGGCTACCAGCAGCTCGCCCGGTACCTCGACGAGCGCATCGCGCTGCTGCTCGACCCGCCCGGCGGCGCCTGAACCCCGGGTATACCGGCCCGCGCCGGGTGTCAACCGGATGCTGCGCGTCGCACGCCCTCGTACGGTGGGGGAATGGCAGCCAGGGATATCGTCCGCCAGGTCGTGGTCATCAGCGCGTTCTGCTTCATGATCGTCGCCGCGATGGTCGGGACGGGGCTCCTCGGCGGCACGCCCGTGCAGGACCTGCAGGACGGTGCCCTCGACGCCGACGGGTCGTACCTCGCTCCGGCGACGTCGGCGTTCTCGATCTGGTCGGTGATCTACGTCGGGCTGTTCGCCTACACCGTGTGGCAGGCCCTTCCGCGGCAGCGCGAGCGCTCGCGCCAGCGCGCGCTCGGCTGGCTGATCGCGGGCACGATGGTGCTCAACGGGCTCTGGCTCGTCACCGCCCAGTTCGCGACGCTGCCCCTCACGGTGGCGGCGATCGTGGCGCTGCTCGCGCTGCTCGCCGTGACGTTCCGCCGGGTGGTGCTCCAGCCCGGCCGCGGGTGGGCGGACGCGCTCCTCATCGACGGGGTGACGGGGCTGCACCTGGGATGGGTCACGCTCGCGACCGTCGCCAACACGGCGGCCTGGCTGACCACGATCGTGCCCGAGGACGCTGCGGCGTCCGCGACCCTGTGGGGCGTGCTCGTGCTGGTCGTCGTCGCCGTGATCGGCGTCGGGATCGCGTGGGCGAGCCACTGGCGCGTCGCGCCCGGCCTGGCGATGGCGTGGGGACTGGTCTGGATCGGCGTGGGCCGGCTCGCCTTCGAACCCGAGAGCACGCCGATCGGGGTGACGGCCATCGTCGTCGGCGTGATCGTCATCGCCGTCCCGCTCGTCGGCACCGTGGTGCACCGGGCGGCCGACGTCCGCAACGCCGAGGTGTGATCAGGCGGCGGGACCGAACCGCCGGGCGAAGGCGCGCAGCAGCCGGACCGGCTCGGTGACGGATGCCGCGAGCACGCGTCCTGCGATGGCGTCGTAGGCGTCCGCCTCGAAGTAGCCGTCGTCGCGATACACCGCCATGCGCTCGGTGAAGGCTCTGGTCGTCGGCTCGGGGTGGAACTGCGTGGCGTAGAGCCGGTCGCCCACGACGTAGGCCTGCACCGGGCAGGCGTCGTTCACGGCGAGGAGCGTCGCTCCCGTCGGCGGGGCCGCGGTGCCCTCCTTGTGCGCCGTGAGGGCGGTGAAGCGGTCGGCGAGACCGCCGAACAGGGGGTCGGAGGCGGCAGCGGGCGTGAGCTGGACGGTGACGGGGCCGGTGTCCTCCGGATACGCGCGGCTGACCTCGCCGCCCAGCATCCGCGTCACCACCCCGATGCCGTAGCAGGTGAAGAGCGCGGCAGGGCCGTCCGCGCCGGCCACCCGGGCAGCGATCCGCTCGAGGTCGGCCTCGAGGCGCCGCTGCACGTCGGTCTTGGTCGACTCCGGGTCGGCGATGTTGAACGGGCTGCCGCCGACGAGGAAGCCGCTGTAGCGGTCGAAGACGTCGTCGGGGAGCGGCTCGCGCACGAGGTCGTGGTGCCCCACGGCGTCCTCGTCGAGGTGCATGGCGGTGCGGAAGGACTCGTACTCGGCGGCCGCTGCACCGAGCTGCGGCCGCACGCACACGTAGAGCAGCGGCGCGGTCGTCATGGCGTGAAGTCTAGGCGGCGGCATCCGCTCGCGCGATCCGGCGATCCGGTCGTGACGGCATGTATCAGCGGCGGGGTATCGCACTCCGGGTAGGTGTGGACACAATGGGCCTTGTGACGCGCGCACACCCCGACGCACGCGCCGACTCCGTCGAGCCGGCGCGATGGGAGCGTGCCGCCGCGCTGTTCGTGCGGTGGCGCGAGGGCGACAGCCGCGCGATGGACGAACTCGTGCGCCTCATGACGCCGCCGCTGTGGCACGTCGTGCGGGCGTACGGCCTCGACCACGCACTCGCGCAGGACGTCGTGCAGACGACGTGGCTGACGCTGGTGCGCCGTCACGAGACGATCCTCGACCCGCTGGCCATCTCGGGCTGGCTGACGATGTGCGCGCGCCGCGAGGCGTGGCGCGTCGGCAAGCAGCACCGGAAGGCCGACGCGACCGAGGCGGAGTCGCTGGAACCCCATCTGCCCGTCCACGAATCAGCCGAGCAGACCGCCGCCACCGACGACGAATCCCGTCGCCTGTGGAACTCGGTGGCGACGCTCAACGAACGATGCCAGCGCCTGCTGCGGATCGTCGCGTTCGAGGACCGGCCCGACTATGCGCGCATCGCCCAGGACCTGGCGATGCCCATCGGGTCCATCGGACCGACCCGCCAGCGCTGTCTGGCCAAGCTCCGCGCCGTCCTGGAGGGCGAGGGGATGGGGGGAGGAGATGACGATGGAGCCTGAGGACTTCGCCGCAGACGCGGCGCTCTTCGCACGCATGCGCCGCATGTGGGAGGAGGTGGATCCCGCGCCCGCCGACCTGGTCGACCGCATGGTCGCCGCCGTCGCGGTCGAGGATCTGTCGCGCGAGTACGCGCTGCTGACGCTCGTAGAGGGGGCGATGGCCGCGGTCCGCGGCGACGCCGACACCGCCACGCTGCAGTTCAGCGACGGCACGACCAGCGTGCTGCTCCACGTCAGCGCGACCGAGAGCGGCGCGCGCCGGATCGACGGATGGGTGGATGCCGCCGCCCTCGCGATCCGGATGGTGCAGGGCGAGCGCGAATGGTCGGCCGACCCGGGGGAGCACGGACGTTTCGCGTTCGACGAGGTCACGCCGGGTGTGGCGCGGCTGCGCCTGGTCGTGAAGGATGCCACTGGGGAGCTGCGCGAGTTCCAGACACCTCAGTTCGAGGTGTGAGCACGCCGGACTACTGCGCCTGCGCGCGCGGTGTCCGCTGAGAGGAGTCCTGCATGTCCGACCCGACGACGCCCGATATCCCGCCGCGGCGGCCGCCGAACGAGACCTGGCAGAGCCGCTACGAGGCCACCAAGCCCCTGGGCGTGGGGCTGGACCCCTCGGTCGAGCCCGAGCCCGGCATCCCGGCCTATCCGACCGACTACGCACCCACCCATCTGCTGGTGAGCGCGAGCGAGGAGCTCGGACGCGTGGAGCGCGAGCTCAACGCCGCGGCCCGGCAGTTCGGCTGGTCGGTGCGCGTGCGGCCGTTGCGCGGCGGGCGCATCGACCTCGGCGAGGCCGAGTCGTCCGCAGGGGCCGACCGTCAGGCGGGTCGCGTCCCTCCGCTGTTCCGCGCCGACATCCTGCAGGATCCCAAGGCGGGCGTCGACGACCAGCCGGTGCCGCCGGTGGACGCGTGGCGGCTGCTGAAGGCCGCGCGGGCGTCGCTGCCGCGCGGCGTGGGGCTCGACCACGTCCTCTCGCTCGGGCCCTACGGACGCACCAATCCCTACGGACGCACCAATCCGTACGGGCGGACCAACCCCTACGGGCGCACGAACCCGTACGGCCGCACCAACGCTCCCGGCCCCGACTCCTACGCGGAGCCGGGGAGCGGCGGTCGCGAGATCGTCACCTACATCGGCCCGCGCCCGCCCCGCACGCCCGACGCGCATGTGAAGGGGAGGCGTCCGGTCGTCGCCGTGTTCGACACCGGATGCGGCGAGCACGAGTGGCTGAAGGCGCCCGTGGTGCTGCGCGACCCGATGTCACCGGCAGGACCCATCGGGCTCACCGACCCGGACACGAACCCCGAGGTGTACCCCGACCAGGCAGGGCCGCTCGACGGGTTCCTCGACGACGCGGCCGGCCACGGCACGTTCGTCGCGGGCGTCGTCCACCAGCTGTGCCCGGACGCCGAGATCGTCGCGGTGCGGGTCGCGAACAGCCAGGGCACGGTGCTCGAGGGCGACTTCCTCGAGGCGGTGCGGCTGCTCGTGGAGTGGATGAAGCATCCCCAGGGCAAGCAGATCGACGTCATCAACATCTCGCTGGGGTACTACCACGAGACTCCCGACGACGAGCACTACGACGCCACGCTCGGCGCGCTCCTCGTGGAGGCGCGCGCCCTCGGGTGCGCGATCGTCTGCTCCGCCGGCAACGACTCCACCGAGCGACCGGCGTTCCCCGCGGCGCTGTGGCTGTATCCGGGGGCGCCCGCCGATGCCACGGAGCCCGAGAACGCGGCGCCGCACATGTCGGTGGGTGCGCTCAACCCCAACGACCGGTCGGTGGCGCTGTTCAGCAACGTCGGCGACTGGGTGCGCACCTACGCGCCCGGCGTCTCGGTGTTCAGCACCTCGCCCGGGTTCGTCGGCGGAGTGCAGGCCGGAAGCCGCGACGACCTCAGCCACATGCACGGGATCGTCGGAACCCTGCCCCGGCAGAGCCTCGACCCCGACGACTGGCGGAGTGGTTTCGCGATCTGGAGCGGCACCTCGTTCGCCGCGCCGTACATCGCCGGGCGGCTCGCGCAGGCGATCGCGGCCGACCTGATGCACGGTTCGCTGAAGACCCCCGACGAACGCAGCAAGGCGCTGCGGGAGGCCGCGGTGAAGCTGGAGTTCACGCCGACGGAGTTCACGCCAAGATAGGGGGGTGACCCGCTCGGCGGACGAGCTGCATCGGCAGGCTGTCGACCTCGTGAACCGCGGCCGCTTCGACGCGGCCGCGGAGGCGCTTGCGCGCGCCGAGGAGGGCACCGACGATCCGAATGTGCGGGCTCGCATCGCCGGCACCCGCGCGTACGTCATGGCGCGCACGGGGCACGTCGGCGACGCCGAGCGGACGTGCCGCCAAGCGCTCGCGATCGAGGGTCTGAGCGACCACACCGTGGCGATCCTCGCGGGGCAGCTCGGCGCGCTCGCCCAGGAGGCCGGCCGCCTGCCCGATGCGGAGCGGTGGCTGACCCGCGCGATCGATGCGCTCGCCGACGATCCGATCGCCCAGGCCAACACGCGGGTCAACCGCAGCCTGGTCCGCATGCAGCACCGCCGGCTGGAGGCCGCCGAAGACGACCTGCGCCGCGCGATGACCGCGTTCGCGGACGCCGGGATGCCGGTGGCCGCGGCGCAGGCGAAGCACAACCTCGGCTATGTCGCGATGCTCTCGGGCGATCTCGTGGGAGCGCTGCAGGCGATGGTGAGCGCGGCCGCGAACGCGGGGGACACGGCCGTCGGGGCCGCCGTCGGGGATCTCGACCGCGCCGAGGTCCTGCGCGATGCGGGACTCACGACCGAGGCGGAGGCGATCCTCGAGCGGGTCGCGCTCACCTTCGGCGATCTCGACATGCCGCTCGACCGCGCCCAGGCCGAGCTGAGCCTCGCCCGTTCGCTGCTGCACCATGCGCCGGAGCGGGCCGCCGTCGTCGCGGGGGCGGCCGTCGATCGCTTCCGTGATCTCGGGAACGACGCGTGGCGGGTGCGGGCGGAGGGCGTGCGGCTGCGGGCCCTGATGCGAGCGGATGCCGCCGGCAGTCCTTCGACGGCCGAGATCGCCGAGGTCGCGGCCGCGCTCGATCGCCACCGGTTCCGCAACGAGGCCGCCGCGCTGCGGCTCGCCGAGGAGCTGTCGCGCGCGGAGCGCGGAGAGCCCGCAGTGCGGCGCATCCGACCGTCCGCCTCGGCATCCATCGACGTGCGCCTGCTCGCCTACGAGGCGCGTGCCGCCCGGGCACGGGCGCTGCGGAGACCGGCGCTGGTACGTCGGCACGCGGCATCCGGTCTTGCGACGCTCGCCGACTGGCAGCGCTCCTTCGGCAGCCTCGATCTGCAGACCTCGGTGGGCATGCACGGCACCGGGCTCATCTACGCCGGTCTGGCGTCGGCTGTCGAGTCGGGCGACCCGGACGTGGTGTTCGAATGGTCCGAGCGCGCTCGCCACCTCAGTCAGCAGGTGGTCCCGCTGCGCCCGCCGCCCGATCCCGAGCTCGCCGACGAGCTCTCGGAGCTGCGCATGATCCGCGCGGACGACTCCAGCGACCAGTGGCTGGCGCAGCCGCGTGCGGCCGCCCTGCGCGAGCGGGCGCGGGGCCGCCAGTGGTCGGCGACGGGCGCGGCAGCGCTCGAGCAGCCCGCGACGCTCGACGACCTGCAGGCCGCGCTCCCCGCCGATACCGCCCACATCGCCTACGTGTACTCGCGCGCTGCGCTGGTGGCGCTGGTGGTGACGTCCGACGCCGCCGAGGTCGTGCCGCTCCCGTCGTGGGACAGCGATCGCACGCTGGCGGGCCTGCGCGCGGACCTCGACATGGCGGCATCCGTCCGCAGCGGTCCCATGGCGGCCGTCGTGCGGCGCGCGCTCGACAGCCGGCTGGCGGCACTCTCGGCCGCCCTGGTGGACGAGCCGGTCGCGCGCGCGGGGCGGCGGCGCGTCGTCGTGACCGCTCCCGGTGTCCTCAGCGGGATCCCGTGGAGCATGCTCCCCGGCCTGGGAGGACATCCGTTCACGGTCGCGGTGTCCGCGTCGCGGTGGATGCGGATGCGGCCGCCCGTTTCCGCTTCGCCCCGGTCGGCCGGGTTCGCGGCCGGACCGCGCGTGCCCCGCGGGCGCGAGGAGATCGAGGCTGCGGCAGCCGCGTGGGAGCGGGCCTTCGTGCTCGGCGACGGCGAGGCATCCGTCGACCGGGTGACCGCGCTGGCGTCGTCGGTCGATGTGCTCCACGTGGCCGCGCACGGCCGGCATGCCGTGGACAACCCGCTGTTCTCGGGCCTCGAGCTCGGTGACGGCACGCTGTTCGGCTACGACATCGACCTCATGCCGGAGGTGCCCGACACCGTCGTGCTGTCGGCGTGCGAGGTCGGCCGCTCGTCGGTGCGGTGGGGCGAGGAGGCGGTCGGGATGACACGCATCTGGCTGCACGCGGGCACGCGGTGCGTGATCGCCGCGCCGGTCATCGTCGCCGACGACGCGGCCTGCGAGCTGTTGGGCGCGATGCACGGCGGGCTCGCCGCCGGGGCGTCGGCGTCGGACGCGCTCGCCGACGCGGCCGCGAGCACCGGCATCGTGGCGCCGTTCCAGGTGCACGGCGCCGGGTTCTGACGGGATTCCGGCCCGGCTCGAAAAGTCGCCGAGCCGATGTATCAGGCAGTGCCGGTGCGGCTCATGATCATCGGGACTGCTCACGCAGGCCGAAGTTCTGGGGGACTCGGCAACTGGGAGCGGAGAGCCGGAATCTTGGGGAAGCGTCTGGGGACGTGCGGCTCTCAGAGCAGGAACACGGGGGATGTCGCAGAGGCCCAGGTCGGCGACATCCCCCGCCTTCGTGTGCTCAGCGGGAGGAGTTCGCGGTGCGGCCGCGCACGATGCCGATGAAGGCCTCGACCTCGGGCGTCGTGCGTTCGGCGTGCCAGGCCAGGGCGACCGACGACGTCGGCGCGTCGCGCAACGGCCGGTAGTCGGCGTCCTTGCGGTGGTGCAGGCGAGCGAGCGACATCGGGACGATGACGACGCCCACCCCCGCCGCCACGGTGGCGATCGCGTCGGCCGTGTCGGCCGGCGGCGGAAAGGCGGGTGCGACGGTGCCGGGCACGGTGAGGCCGAGCACGTCGTCGGCCGGGACGATCATCGTCTCGCCGGTCAGATCGTCGAGCGAGAGCTCGTCGACGGCGGTGAGGTGCGACTCGGCGGCGGTGACCACCACGGGGACCTCGTCGTACAGCGCGATGACGTGGAGGTCGGTGTCGTCGAGCGGGAGGCGGACGATCGCGGCGTCGACCTCGCCCGCGAGGATCGCGCGACGCTGGTCGGCGACGGCGAGGGGCAGGAGCTCGAGCGCCGTGCGCGGCATCCGCTGCTTCCAGACGTCGATCCACTTGCCCGGCGTCGCACCCGGGATCGCCCCGAGGACGAAGCGCTCGGCCGGGGGCGCCGGAGGCTCGGGCGAGGGCGCCGGCGACGGGCGAGGCGTGCGTTTCGGCTTGGGCTGCGCCTTGGGCTGCGCTCTCGCCTTCGGCTGCGCTCTCGCCTTGGCGTGGGGCGGCCGCTTGCCGCCCTTACGCGCGCTCGAACCGCCCTTCGCCATGGGACTCAGCGTAGCCGGGGCGATCGCGTTCCCCGCCGGTGCGCGCCCTTGCCGAAGTCGTATGTGAGTTCGTGCTCACAGGGCCCCATGTGAGTTCGTGCTCACAGGGCCCCATGTGAGTTCGTGCTCACACAGGTGGGTGGCGGCGCGTCCCGCTGGCCGGATTCGGCGCTGCCGCGCGGCTCCGCTCCGCCGCGCGGCTCCGCTCCGCCGCGCGGCTCCGCTCCGCCGCGCCGAACTGCGCCTGTTGTGGTCGGTGCATCGCGATTCGGCGCGGCCGAGCCGGCGGACGGATTGCTGAGCCGCGCCGAACTGCGCCTGTTGTGGTCGGCGCATCGCAATTCGGCGCGGCTGAGCGGAGGAAGGGCTGCAGAGCCGCGCCGAATGGCGCCGCGGGCGGTCCGTGCAACGGGGGGGGGCGTCCCCGGCGAACATGTGAACGCGAACTCACATACGAAAACGAGAAGGTCGCCGATGGCACCGCGCGGCCCACGCGGGCGACGCCAGAGGGCGAAGGCGTCCCAGCGATAGGGTTCGCTCATGGTCGCGATCCTCGCCACGGTCTTCGCCGCACTCGCCGCGCTGCTCCACGTCTACATCTTCGTCATGGAGAGCGTGCAGTGGTCCCAGCCCCGCATCTGGAAGCGCTTCGGCCTGCGCGACCAGGCGGCGGCCGACATCACGAAGCCCATGGCCTACAACCAGGGCTTCTACAACCTCTTCCTCGCGGTCGGCACGGCGATCGGCCTGGTGCTGTTCCTCTCGGGCGGCGAGGACTCCGCGCTACGCGCCGCAGGCCTCGCCCTCGTGCTGTTCTCACTCGGGTCGATGGTCGCCGCCGCCCTCGTGCTGCTGACCACCGGATCGAAATACCTCCGCGCCGCAGCGATCCAGGGCACTCTGCCCCTCATCGGCTTCGTGCTGTTCCTGTTCGCCTAGCCCGGAGGTCCGGCCTACGCGGCCAGGCGGAGTCCGCGCGGATCGGTCGCGACGCGCTCGCCGTCGCCGATCGTCTCGTCGTCGCCGATGAGCGAGCCGACGGCGACCCGGGCCTCGCTGCCGACGTGCGTCCGCACGCCGATCTTCGCTCCCGCGCCGATCGCGGCGCGCGGTCCGATGTGCGCGTGAGGCGCGATGTCGGCGTCGGGGCCGATCACGGCATCCGACTCCACCCATGCCCCGCGGCCGACGTGCGCGCCTGCGGCGATCTGCACACCGGGTTCGACATAGGCCCCCGCCTCGACGATGGCGCTCGGATGCACCTTGGCGCCGTGCGCGATCAGGCCACGACCGTTGACGTGCTTGCGGTAACGCAGCGTCTCTCCGCGGTCGTTCTCGATGTCGACGTAGTTCTTGCCCACAGTCCCCTCCTGAGCACCTCATGGTGCCGAGTACAGGAATAACCTCAACTCTTACCTATTCATTCCCGCGCATCGGACGTCTCGGATGCAGGGGGTTGCGCATTCTTCGGAGCCGGGATAGCGGGCGGATTGCCCGGCACCGCTCAGCGCACGAAATCGTCCGCGTGCGACAGGGCGCGGTCGATCACGCCGAGGCCGCGGACCAGTTCGTCCTCGCCGATGATCAGCGGCGGCGCCACGTGCACACGGTTGAAGTGGGTGAAGGGCCAGACGCCCTCGCGCTTGCACGCCGCGGCCACCGCGGCGAGGGGAGCGGCATCCGCCCCGCTCGCATTGAAGGGGACGAGCGGCTCGCGCGTCTCGCGATCGCGGACGAGTTCGATCGCCCAGAACAGGCCCCGGCCACGCACATCGCCGACCGACGTATGCCGCGCCGCGATCTCGCGCAGGCGCGGCTCGACCACGCGGGCGCCGAGGTCGCGCACGCGCGCGAGGATTCCGTCGCGCTCGAAGACCTCGAACGTCGCGACGCCGGCGGCGCAGGCCAGCGGATGCCCGGAGTAGGTCAGTCCGCCGGGGAAGGGCAGGGTGTCGAAGTGCGCCGCGATGCGGTCGGAGATGACGACGCCCCCGAGCGGGACATAGCCGGAGTTCACCCCCTTCGCGAAGGTGATGAGATCGGGGACGACGTCGAAGGCCTGGAACGCGAACCACTCGCCCACGCGCCCGAATCCGACCATGACCTCGTCGGCGATGTAGACGATGCCGAACCGGTCGCACAGTGCACGCACGCCGGCGAGGTACCCGGGGGGCGGCACCAGCACGCCGTTCGTGCCGACGATCGTCTCGATGACGATCGCGGCGATCGTCGACGCGCCCTCGAGGACGATCGTCTGCTCGAGGTGCTCCAGCGCGCGCTCGGTCTCCTCCTCGGGGGAGGCGGAGTGGAACGCCGAGCGATACGGGTAGGGCCCGAAGAACTTCGCGGTCGAGCCGTCGGCCGGCTCGTTCGGCCAGCGACGCGGATCGCCGGTCAGCGCGATCGCGGTCGACGTGTTGCCGTGGTAGCTGCGGTACATCGACAGCACCTTGCGGCGCCCGGTGACGAGCCGCGCCATGCGCACGGCGTTCTCGTTCGCGTCGGCGCCGCCGTTGGTGAAGAAGACCTTCTCGAATCCGTCACCGGCGACGCCGGCGATACGCCGCGCGAGCTCCCCGCGCACGTCGTTGGCCATCGACGGCTGAATCGTCGCGAGTCGTCCGGCCTGCTGCTGGATCGCGCGGACGAGATCCGGATGCTGGTGCCCGAGATTCAGGTTCACCAGCTGTGAGCTGAAGTCGAGGTACGCGTTGCCGGCGTAGTCCCAGAACGTGGAGCCCTCGCCCGCGGCGACGGGGAGCGGGTCGATGAGGGCCTGCGCACTCCACGAGTGGAAGACGTGCGCGCGGTCGTCGGCCCGGACGCGCGCATCCGCGTCGAGGTCGGCCTGGACGGGGCTGAGGGAGAGGGTGTCGGTCATCGTCGTTCCGCACTCCCGGACAGATCGACCGGGGATGGTTTAGGCTGGGTGACGCCCAGTTTGTCAGAGTAGAAGTTGGTGCCACGGTGCCCGACCGTCGCGAAGATCGGACGATCCAGACGGATCGTCTGGTAGCAGGATCCGCCCTCGAGACCCTCCCGACCGTGCGCGAGGTGATCGCGCTCGACGCGGTCGTCCAGGGCGTGCCCGAGGTGCTCGTCGGCGACGATGCCCTCGATGCCCGGGTCCGCTGGCTGCACGTCTCCGACAACGCCGGCGTCGCCCGGCTCCTCGACGGCGGCGAGCTGCTCCTCTCGACCGGATCATCCTGGCCCGCCGACCCGGCCGACCTCCGCCGTTTCATCCACGAGCTCGACGATGCCGGCCTCTCGGGGCTGATCCTCGAGCTCGGCACCCACTACCGCTACGTGCCGGCCGTCGTCGTCGAAGCGGCGCGCGAGCGCAAGCTGGCGCTCATCATCTTGCACCGCGAGCTGAAGTTCATCACGATCACCGAGGCCGTCCACGCGCGGATCATCACCGGCCAGAGCGACGCGCTGCGATCGCGCGACGAAGTGCGCGAGCGCTTCACCGCGCTCGTGCTGCGCGGCTCGCCCGCCGACTTCATCGTGCACCAGCTCGCGCAGACGCTCGGCGCTCCCGTGATCCTCGAGAACCGCGGGCACGAGGTCGTCGCGGCCGAGGTGCCCCTGGCCATCGAGGAGGAGCTCTTCACCGAGTGGGAGCTGCGCTCGCGCTCGGCGCATCGCCGTGCCGAGCAGCGGCGCGAGCGCGGCGCCGCCCCCGCACCCGACGAATGGCTGATCGTCCCGGTCGAGGCGCGCGGCGTGCGCTGGGGCAACCTCATCGCCCTGCCCGGTCCCGACCACCCGGCAGGACGCACCGCCGTGCTCGAACAGGGCGCGATCGCGCTCGCCGTGGGCAGGCTCGCCGACGGCGAGTCGGACGAGTGGGGTCGCATCGGCCGCCGCCGGCTGGTCGACGGCCTCCTCGCCGGCCGGTTCGCCGGCGCGGGCGGTGCCGCCGCACGGCTCGAGGCCGCAGGCCTCCCGCTCCGCGGCGCGAGGCTCTACGGCGTCGTCGCGTCGGGTGCGCCCGTGTCGGCGGAGAGAGCGGATGCCGCGGCCCGCGCACTCCGCGGGCGCGTGCTCGCCGGCTCGGCACCCGACGGCGTCGTCGCACCCGCCACCGCCATCCTGCTCTCGCTGCCGGCGGACACCGTGTTCGACGACGCGGCGGCGATCGCGTTCGCGGGAGCGCTCGTCGAGCCCGGCGCGGACGCGGACCGCATCACGGTCTCGGTCGGGCGCGCCGCCGAGGGGATCGACGCCGCCCTCGCCTCGCTGCACGACGCCGTCGACCTCGCGCGCGGCCGGCGTCGCCGCAACGGCAAGGGCCCGCAGCTCCGGCGGGCCGAGAACCGCCCGCTCGTGCAGCTGGTGACGGCGCTGCGCGACGACCACCGCGTGCTCGAGCACGGGGAGCGGATGCTGGCACCCCTGATCGTGCACGACCTGACCCGCACCGGCGACCTGCTCGACGTGCTGGAGGCGATGCTCGCGCATCCGGGCAATCGCACGGCCGCGGCATCCGCTTCTCACCTGTCGCGATCGGTCTTCTACCAGCGCATCGCCCTCATCGAGGAGCTGCTGGGCGCCGACCTCGACGACGGCGAGACGCAGACCGCTCTTCACCTCGCACTGCTCGTGCGCCGCAGCGCCGGCCGCTGACGCGGCGCGCCCCCGGTCGTTGAGCGAATGCAGCGAGACGAAACGTCGCTATGCCAGGTACACCTTGCGCAGCGTCGCGCGCACGGTCCAGACGGTCTTCATGCCGGCCTCGAGTCTCACGATCGAACCCGGCTGCAGTTCGATGGTCGGAAGGGCGGGGTCGACGAACTCCACCGTGGCCGTTCCCGCGACGACCACGAACACCTCGTCGATCTCGACGTCGGACATCGCGCCGGGTGTCATCTCCCACACACCGATGCCCATGTCCTCGTCGAGGTCGACCGCTCCCGTCGAGGGAGACCCGGCGACGATCTGCGCGGCCGGAACCGGGGTCAGCGGCACCTCCACCGCGGTCGCGGTGAGGAGGGTGCCCGGGTCCAGCTCGCTCACGAGTCGAATCCCAGGCCGAGGGCGTCCAGCGTCTTGAGGAGCACGTTGCGCTTGCCGCTGTTGTGGTCGGCGCGGTCGAGCGACCAGCGCGTGGCGTTGATGCCCATCGCGGCCGCCGGCTCAGGCGGGAACGGCAGCGGGCGCTTGCGCACCATCTCGAGCTCGGTGCGCTCGTTCGAGACGCCGTCGAGCAGGTCGAGCATGACGTCGCCGGCGAACCGGGTCGACCCGACGCCGAGCCCGGTGAAGCCCGCGGCGTAGGCGACGCGCCGGTCGCGCGCGGTGCCGAAGAAGGCGGTGAACTGCGTCGACGTGTCGATCGCCCCGGCCCACTGGTGCGAGAAGCGCAGGCCCTCGAGCTGCGGGAACGTCGTGAAGAAGTGGCTCGCCAGCTTCTCCCACGTCTCCGGCCGGTTCTCGTACTCGGGCCTCACCTTGCGGCCGTAGTGGTAGATCGCGTCGTATCCGCCGAACAGGATCCGGTTGTCCTTCGAGATCCGGTAGTAGTGGAACTGGTTCGCCATGTCGCCGATGCCCTGACGGTCGTCCCACCCGATCGAGGCCAGCTGGTCGGCTGACAGCGGCTCGGTCATGAGCACGTAGTCGTACACCGGCACCGTCATCAGGCGGTTGCGCTTGATGAGCGACGGGAAGACGTTGGTCGCGAGCACCGCGCGCGCGGCATCGATGCGCCCGCCCTCCGTGACGACCGAGACGCCGGCCGGGCCGGGGGTCTCGAGGCCGGTGACGCGGGAGCGCTCGAAGATCTCGACGCCGCGCTCCTCGCAGACGCGGGCGAGTTCCGCGGCGAGACGGGCAGGATGCAGCATCCCGCACGCGTTCTTCTCCCACACCGCGGCGAGGTAGGTGGGGGAGTGGACGGATGCCTGAGCCTCGGCCTGGTCGAGGTAGACGACGCCGTCCTCGCCCTCGGCGGCCCATTCCTGCAGCCACTCGAGCTGGTGGGGCTCGATCGCCGGCGCGAGCTGGCCGGTGCGCTCGAAGTGGAAGTCCATGCCGTACTGCGCCTCGGACGCCTCGATCGCGTCGAGGTTGGCCAGGCCGAGCCGCTCGAGGGTCGGCATCTCCTTCGGCCACCGGGCCATGCCGTTCTCGTGGCCGTGGGTGAGGCTCGCCTCGCAGAACCCGCCGTTGCGGCCCGACGCGGCCCAGCCGACGCGCTGGGCGTCGAGCACGACGATGCGCGCATCGGGGTCGCGCTCGCTCGCGAGCAGCGCCGTCCACAGTCCGGTGTAGCCGGCGCCGACGATCACGAGGTCGGCGCGATGCGTGCCGGAGAGGGCGGGCCGATCGGGCAGGAGCTCGGGCGGCAGGTCGTCCCGCCAGAACACCGAGTGCGCGGTGTCCGCCAGTGCATGGCGGACGACGGATGCTGCCGGCCGCTGTCGTTCGAAGACGGTCGTGCCCACGGATATCACTTCCCTGTCGTTCGTGGTTCTTCGATCTTGTCCGGCCGGGGGCGGCCGAGGACAGGCGATTCGGCCGAATCAGGACGATTCGGCCGGATCCGGCCTGATTCCGGCGAATCGCCTGAGCCCGTCGAGGCGCGCGCGCCGGTGGGGCGAGGGGCGGATGCCGCGGCTAGGCGTCGGGCGCCGCGTAGACCCGCTGGCCCTCGACGAAGGTCTGCAGCACCCGCGTCGCACCGATCTCGTCGGCGGGGCCGGCGAACGGGTCGCGGTCGAGCACCGCGAGGTCGGCGAGCTTGCCGACCTCGATCGTGCCGGTGGTCTGCTCGAGGTGGTTCACCCATGCGGAGCCGGCGGTGTAGGCGGTGAGCGAGGTCGCCAGGTCGATCGCCTGCTCGGGGAGGAACGGGTCGTACTCGCCCTCCTCCTGGCCCGGCGCGGCCGTGCGGTTGACGGCGACGTGGATCGCCGCCATCGGATCCGGCGTCGACACCGACCAGTCGCTGCCGGCCGCCAGCACGGCTCCCGAGCGCAGCAGATCGCCGAAGGGGTACTGCCAGGCATCCCGCGGCGAACCGAGGAACGGGAGGGTGAGGTCGACCATCTGCGGCTCGAGCGCCGCCCACAGCGACTGCATGTTCGCCGCGACGCCGAGCTCGCGGAAGCGCGCGATGTCCTCGGGGTGCACGACCTGGATGTGCGCGATGTGGTGCCGGTTGTCGCCCCGGCCGTTGCGCTCGATGGCGCGCTCGACGGCGTCGAGGCATTCGCGCACGGCCCGGTCGCCGATCGCGTGGAAGTGCACCTGGAACCCGGCGGCATCCAGCAGCGGCACCGCCTCGTCGAGCATCTCGGGGGCGACGAAGGAGATGCCCGAGTTGTCGGTGAAGTGCCCGTGCCCGTCGCAGTAGGGCTCGAGCATCGAGGCCGTGAAGTTCTCGGCCACGCCGTCCTGCATGATCTTGATGCTCGTCGCGGCGAAGCGGCCCCCGCGATAGCGGTCGCGGCGCTCGAGCAGCGACGGGATCTGCTCGAGTCCCTTCGTGCGGTCCCACCAGATCGCGCCGACGACGCGGGCGGTGAGCGTGCCGTCCGCGGCCGCCTTCAGATAGGCGGGGCCGGGGTCGCCGGCATCCCCGTACGAGCCGACGATGGCGTCCTGCCACGCCGTGATCCCGTACGAGTGCAGATATCGCTGCCCGACGAGGAGCGCCTCGGTCAGCCGCTCGAGCGGCTCCTCGGGGAGCAGCCGGTTGACGAGTCCCATCGCCCCCTCGTGCAGGGTGCCCGAGGGGTTGCCGTCGGCGTCGCGCTCGATGCGGCCGTCGGCGGGGTCGGGCGTGTGGCGGTCGATGCCGGCCCGGCGGAGCGCCACGGAGTTGACCCACGCCCCGTGCCCGTCCCGGTTCGGGAAGAATGCGGGACGGTCGGGGATCACCGCGTCGAGCGCCGCCGCCGTGGGCGTGCCGCCCGGGAACGCTGACATCTGCCAGCCGCCGCCGAGGATCCACTCATCGTCGGGATGGGCGTCGACGTAGCGTCCGATCGCCTCCAGGTACTCCGCGGCGGTGCCGTACTCGGCGAGATCGCACCGCAGCATGTCCAGTCCGCCCCACACCGGATGCACGTGCGCGTCCTGGAACCCGGGGAGCAGCATCCGCCCCCGCAGGTCCACGATCTCGGTCTTCGGGCCGACCAGGTCGGCGATGTCATCGCCGCCCACCGCGACGATCCGCCCGTCCGTCACGGCGACGGTCCGAGCGCGCGAGCGCACGGTGTCGGCGGTGAAGACGGGACCGCCCGTGAAGACGAGATCGGCGTGCGACATGGAGGACCTCCGGGGTCGGGGGACGGATGCCGCGGCCCGGCCGCGGTGGAGCGTTCGGCGATCAGCCGCCGGTCATCGTGCGGGCGATCTGGGTCGCCGAGTCGCCGGCGCGCTTGAGCACGAGGGCGACCAGGGCGAGCGCCACCAGCGTGAGCAGCAGCATGATCGTCGAGACGGCCGCGATCTCGGGTCGCAGGCCCGACCGCACCGCGCTCAGCACGTAGACCGGCCAGGGCGTCGTGCCCGACACCTGCACGAACGCCGCGACGATCGTGTTGTCCAGGCTCAGGGTGAACGCCAGCAGGAAGCCGGCGAGCACCGCGGGCATCGCGAGGGCGAGGGTCACACGGCGGAACGTCGTGAGCGGCTTGGCGTACAGGTCGCTGGAGGCCTCTTCGAGGTTGGCGTCCTGGCCGACGAGGCGCGCGCGCACGATGTACGAGACGACCGCCGTGGCGAACAGCGACGAGCCGACCGAGAGGCGCACGATGCCGTCGTTGAACATCGTGAGGCCGAGGTCCTGGCCGAGGAACACCATCCAGGGGAGCAGCGCCACCGCGTCGACGATCTCGGGGGTCACCGACACCAGCAGCAGCAGGCCCAGGAACCACCACACCCACTTGCCCGGATAGCGGGCCATCGCGATGCCGGCGAGCGTGCCGAGCGCCGTGGCGATGATCGCGGCGATGAAGGCGGTGATGAGCGAGACCCGCACCGCGTTCTGGATCGCGGGCTTGTCGAGGATCGTCAGGAACGCGTCGAAGCCGAAGCCGTCCCACGACACCAGCAGACGGCCGGTGTTGAACGAGTAGATGACGATGACGATGATCGGCAGGAACAGGAAGAGCATCACGAGGACGCCCCACACGTTGAACGCGACATCCGACCACGACCGCTTCGGACCGCCCCGCTTGGAGCGTGTGCCGGCCGGCTCCTGCGCGCGCAGCATCGTCTCGGTCGCCGTCTGCGTCATGACGCCACCTCCGCGGGGGCCTTGGCCGCGGCATCCGCCACCGCCGGTTCGGTCTCGGGGCCCAGCACCAGGCGGTTGCGCAGGCGGAAGGGCATCGCCGCGAGCCAGATCACGACGGCGGCGAACCCGATCGTGAGCATGATCACGAGCATCAGGAGGACCGCCATCGCCGAGCCGAGCGCCCAGTTCTGGGCGGTCTGGAACTGGCTGGCCACGAGCTGGCCGACCATGTTGCCCTGCGCGCCGCCGAGCACCGTCGCGGTGATGTAGTCGCCCATGAGCGGGATGAACACCAGCAGCACGCCGGCGATGATGCCGGGCTGCGACAGGGGGAGCGTCACGCGGAAGAACGTCGTCCACTTGCCGGCGCCGAGGTCCTTGGACGCCTCGCGCAGCGCCGGTCCGACGCGATCGAACGCGACGAACAGCGGCAGGATCATGAGCGGCAGGTAGTTGTAGACCACGCCGATGACGACGGCCGTGCGCGTGTACATGAGCGCGAGCGGACCGTCGAGCACGCCGATGCCCTGCAGGAGCGTGGACAGCCAGCCCTCCGGCGCGAGGATCACCTGCCACCCGATCGTGCGGACGAGGAAGTTGGTCCAGAACGGCACCAGGACGAGGGCGATCAGGATGCCGCGGCGCGACGGCTTCACCTTGAAGGCCATCCAGTACGCCACCGGCGCCCCGATGAGGAAGCACAGGACGGTGCCGATGATGCCGACCCCCAGAGTGTTCTGGAAGGTCGCGAAGAACGTCGGGGAGATGGCCTCGACGTACCGGTCGAACGAGAGGATGTCGTTCGCGTGGGTGCCGAAGATGCCCGGCTTGTAGCCGAAGCTGAACCACACCACCATCGCCACGGGGGCGACGAAGAACAGCAGGAGCCACGCCCACGCGGGGACGGCGAGCGCGGCTCCCGCAGCAGGCTTACGCACCAGCGGCGGCCTTCATCTCGTTGTAGATCTCCACGCGGGTCTGCTGCGAGTCGTTGAGCTGCTGCTCCTGCATCGTCTCGAGCTGCTCGGGCGTGAAGAAGATCAGCTCGGTGAGCTCGAGGCCGGCCTCGGTGGCGCCTGCCTCCATGTCCTTGCCGCCGACGTTGTAACCGATGTAGTCGAGGTTCAGCGCGAGGCTCTCGGGCGACATCGAGTAGTCGATGAAGGCGTGCGCGGCCTCGGGGTGCGGGGCGCCCGCGGCGATGGCCCAGTTGTCCATCCACAGCTCGGTGATCGGGCCGGGAAGGACCCACTGCCAGCGGTCGGGGTCGCCCGACTCGAGCAGGCCCAGTCG
Organism: Microbacterium sp.; assembly: GCF_041909575.1. Classification (GTDB taxonomy): domain Bacteria; phylum Actinomycetota; class Actinomycetes; order Actinomycetales; family Microbacteriaceae; genus Microbacterium. The sequence continues at coordinate 77,385 of NZ_JAYRDE010000002.1, forward strand.
CGCATCGCCGTTCCACGCCTGCATCAGCACCTGGGTGCCCTGCGGGATCGCGTTCGTGCCGGGGTAGGAGTCGAACGCCGCGATGTGCGGGGCGATGTCGTTCACGAGGAACTGGCGCGCGGCCTCGAGCTCGTCGGGGTCCTCGGTGTTCCAGTCCATGTCGTTGGCCCAGAAGTACGAGCCGATGATGCCCGCCGGGTCGTCCGACATCGAGGTCTTGCCGCTGGCCTCGTTCTGCGCGGCGTCGAAGAAGTCGGACCACGTCGCGAGCTCACGGGTGATGACGTTCTTGTCGTAGACGAAGCCGGTCGTTCCCCACGCCTTGCACACCGAGTAGTCGTTGCCCGGGTCCCACGCGCGACCGAGGTAGGCGGGGTCCATGTTCGCCATGTTCGGGAGCAGGTCCTTGTTGAATGCCGTGAGCAGGCCGTTCTCGATCATCTGGGGGATGAAGACGCCGGTGGGCACGACGATGTCGTATCCCGAGGTGCCCTTGGCGGCGATGAGCTTCGCGATCAGCTCCTCGTTCGAGCTGTACGAGTCGAGCGTGACCTTCGGGCCGAGCTCGGACTGGAATCCCGAGACGACGTCGGGGGAGTCGTAGTCGCCCCACGTGTACACCGAGAGGCTGTCCTCCAGGGTGCCGCCCGTCGCCTGCGGCTGCGGCGAACCGCTGCCGCCGGGCGCGCACGCGGCGAGGGCGGCGGCAGAGCCGGCGATCGCGGCGATGCTGAGGAAGCGCCGGCGCGAGAGCTCGCGGACGATGGCCGGGGTCGAGGCCTCGGGCGCGAGGATTCGGAGGGGGTTGCGTGATTCGGTCATCGGGGTCTCCTGGTTCGGGTCGGAGCCGGCGAAAGCGGATGCGGCGGCTGCGGTTGTGCGGGGAGGGTCAGGCGGTCGGCGGGACGACGGCGGTCGGCGGGGCGACGTAGCCGCCCTCCTGGGCGGCGTCGTCGGCGGGGAACAGCAGGACGTGGCGCTCGGCCCACGTGCACAGGACCGCGTCGCCGATCTGCAGGGCTGGCGCATCCGGCGTCGGACGCCGGACGATGAGGCTCTGGTCCTCGCCCAGCTGCACGAGGTACTGCATCGTGTCGCCGAGGTGCGAGACCCCGATCAGGTGGCCGCGCGCGACGTTGGCGTCGGGAACCGCATCGCCGGCGTCGGCCGCGATCTTGATGTACTCGGGACGCACGGCGGCTTCGCCCTGTGCCGCGGCCTGGAGCGTCGCCGCGTCACCGCGCACGAGCGCGTAGGGGGCGGCGACGGCGGCGCCCGACTCGGTCACCGGACCGCGGAAGAAGTTCTGCTGCCCGACGAACGCCGCGACGTAGGCCGACGCGGGGCGCGCGTAGACGGTGTCGGCGTCGGCGAGCTGCTCGATGCGGCCGGCGCGCATGATCGCGATGCGGTCGCTCATCGAGAGGGCCTCGCCCTGGTCGTGGGTGACGAAGACGAACGTGATGCCCAGGCGCGCCTGCAGCAGCTTCAGCTCGAGCTGCATCTCCTCGCGCAGCTGCCGGTCCAGCGCGCCGAGCGGCTCGTCGAGCAGGAGCACCGAGGGGCGGTTGACCAGCGCGCGCGCCAGCGCGATGCGCTGCTGCTGACCGCCCGAGAGCTGCGTCGGCTTGCGGTCGCCGAAGCGGCGCATCTGGACGAGGTCGAGCGCCTGCGTGACCTTCTCGCGGATCTCGGATTTCGGGGTGCGCCGCTGCTGGAGCCCGTAGGCGACGTTCTCGGCGACCGACAGGTGAGGGAACAGCGCGTAGGCCTGGAAGACGGTGTTCACGTCGCGGCGGTAGGGCGGAACCCCGCGCACCGACGTGCCGGAGACGCTGATGTCGCCCTCGTCCGGCTGCTCGAACCCGGCGATCATGCGCAGGGTGGTGGTCTTGCCGCAGCCGGAGGGGCCGAGCAGCGAGATGAACTCGCCCGGCTGGATCGTCAGGGAAAGAGCATCCACCGCGATCTGATCGCCGTACCGCTTGGTCACGCCGTCGAGCACGACCGCGCCACGGTCTGCCTTCGGGGCGGGGATGTTCGCCGGAGTCGTTGCCGCGTCAGTCGCCGTGGTCACCTGGTGAGGTCCTCCTGCAAGCGGGCCCCGCGACGTTGCGCGGCCGGGGTGGGATGTGTGGGGTATTCAATATCGGGACGTGCGCCCCCGCAATGCGCCACACGGCGAACCGGACGATCCGGGGTACGGGAGGCCCCCGTGCGACAGATCGTCCGGAGTTGTGTAACGGTCAGGAAACCGCGGGGTTTCGGTGGGCTCACGACGCCGTCGGCTCTCGTGCCCCGACAGATCGTCCGTCGCGCGTTCCGAGCCGCCTTCGCCCGGGCCTCCGGGCCTCCTCCGGGGGCACGGATCCTGCCCTTCCTGCGACCCCGGTGGGGCCTTCGGGGCATCCCACCGGCGCCCTTCGGCGACGTCCGCAGGTTGAGGCCAGCCGCCTTCTCTGGCGGGCCTTTACGCCCACCGGCGCATAACTCCTGCACTTCGGGCGAGGGGCGGGGGCTGGGCCGTGTGTTTCCGCGGGTCGGCCGTCCCGGCGCGCGGGAAGTGCAGGAGTTATGCGCCGCGGGGGGGCCGGGAGTCCGAACCTCGCGGCTCGGTGCGGGGGACGGAGAGTGGATGCCGCGCCTCGGCCGGGCACGCCGAGGTCAGTCGGGGTCGGTCTGGCAGCGGGGGCACCAGAAGACGATGCGCTCCTTGGTGGGGTCGGCGCCGAGCGATCCGCCCCGGATGAGGGTGCCGCAGCGCCGGCACGGGCGCCCCTCGCGCCGGTACACCCAGGTCGATTGCCCGGGGCGGGAGTCGCCGGTGAACGTGCGGCCGGATCGGTCCCGGTTGGCGCGGATCATGCGCGCTCCGAGATCGACGAGGGACGCGGCATCCGTCCTGTCCGCCGGCGTCGTGGGCAGCACGCCGCGCACGAACAGGATCTCGTTGGCGTACTCGTTGCCGAAGCCCGCGATGTTGCGCTGATCCTGGATCGCGACGTGCACGGCCCGGGAGTCCGCGGCCAGCCGGCGCGCGGCCTCGTCCGGATCCCATTCGGGCGAGAGCGGGTCGGGTCCGAGGTAGCCGACCAGGTCGTCCTCGGCGGAGGTCGGGACGAGCTTGATCTCGGCGAGGTCGAATCCGACGGTCTCCCATTCGGTGCCGTCGGGCGCCGTCGCGCCGATGACGGCCCGAGCCTTGAACGCGGCGTTGCGCCAGCGCTCGCCGCGCCGGTAGACGTGCCACTCGCCCTCCATCTTGAGGTGCGTGTGAAGCGTGAACTCGCCGATGCGGTGAAGCAGGTGCTTGCCGCGGGCGACGACGTCGTGCACCGTCTGCCCCCGCAGATCGGCGGTCGCCAGCTGCGGCACGCGCAGCTCGAAGCGCGTCACCACCGCGCCCGCGAGGGCGTCGTTCAGCCGCCGGGCGGTGCGGAAGACGGTGTCTCCCTCAGGCACGGCTCGGTCCTGCAGCCTGCCGGGCGGCGCGCTCGGCATCGCCCGCGGTGAGGCGCCGCAGCGTCAGTCCCCGCGGCGATTCGACGAAACCGGCGTCGTGGAGCGCGCGGCCCCAGCCGGTGCCGTGCACGAAGGCTCCGTTGACCTGCTCGATCGTGAGGGTGTCCAGCCGGCGGGCCCGGGCGGTCGCTGCGAGGTCGCGCGTCGCCGCCGCGATCGCCGCCTCGTCTCCGGTGAACGCAAGGGCGGACTTGCCGCCGCGCTCGAGGTAGAGCACGAGGGCGCCGTCGACGAGCACGACCAGAGCCCCCGCCTTGCGCCCCGGGCGGTGGCCGACGCCCTCGAGCGCGGGCCACGCCAGCGCGGCGCCGTACGGATTGGCCGGATCGGTCGCCGCCAGGGTGACGGCCCGGAGCGGGGGCGGGTCGGGGAGCCCTGCGAACTCGCGGATGCGGTCGACGGTGGCGGATGCCGCGAACTGCGCCGCGCCGAGCTTCTCGACGACGTAACCGCGGCGGCAGTGACCGGCCTCCTCGAATCCGGCGAGTACGCGATACGCCTGCGCGAAGCCACCGGGGAGGCCCTCGGCCTGCACCGCTCCACGGGTCACCACGCCGTACCGGTCGAGGAGCAGACTTGCGGCGGCGGTCGCCCGCAGCGAGGCGTCGGCCTCGGGCTCGGGGAGCAGCGACCAGCGCCCCCCGAGCGCGGGAGGGCGAGGAGGGACGGATGCCGCGACCGTCCGCACCGCCGCACCCCGGTACAGCCGCGTGCGCGGCGCCTTGCGCGCGACCCGGTGGGTCTGTGACCCGCCCGCGACGAGCGTCCGCACGGGGGCGAATGTGTCGTTCGTCACGCGGCCCGACCATGTGAGCCGCCACAGCGCCTCGATCACGGACTGCTCGTTCTCGGCATCCG
>NZ_JAYRDE010000003.1:0-77249 GCF_041909575.1 Microbacterium sp.
GGCTCCGCCAGCCCAGGGCGTCTAACTCCTGCAGTTGCGCCGCCAAACCCGCGAAAAGCCCCGAAATCAGCCCCCCGCCGCCCGAAGTGCAGGAGTTATGCGCCGAAGGTCGCCGGAATCAGCCGACGCCGCGACCGAGACCGCGGCCGCGGCTTGCCCCGATGGCAGGGCTGACGCGGGCGCACGAACTCCTCATGATTCGGCCGGAAAGGCCGCGCCGACGCGCCTCGAGCGCCGATTCCGCCGCTTTCTGAGGAGTTAGGGCGGGTCGAAGCGGGGGCCGCGGCCGCGCCTACCCGCCCTCGACGAGACGGGCGAGGTTCGCCAGCGACGACTCGAGGCCGGCCACGTGGTCGCGGGGGGCGATCCCGGAGGGCACGTCCGTGGCCTCGACGTCGACGTAGGTGCCGCCGTCCCCCTCGGTGAAGACCCACGTCAGGGCCATCGTCCCCGCGAAGGCGGGGTCGTCGGAGGGAAAGTCGACCTCCTCCACGATGAGCTCGGACGGCTCGACCCGCACGCGGCGCACGGCCGTGACATCCTCGTCGGCGCTCGCCTTGCCGCCTCCCTCGGGCGGCTCGAGGTACCGCAGCACCATGCGGTAGCCGGTGTGGGCGTCGAACTCCTCGAACCTTCCGGTCATGCCGTCGGGCGGCATCCACTCCAGCATCAGCTCCGGTTGAAGGAAGGCCCGGAATACGTCCGCGGGCTCCGCCGCGATGAATCGGGATGCCGCATCCACGCGCATGCCGTCACCCTACGCCGCGCCGTGGGCCGATGTCGCGGGCCCGACGTACGCTGAGTGCCATGGCCGCCTCCCGACGCCCCACGCAGACGGCTCCCTACCGATGCACCGAGTGCGGGTGGACGACCATCAAGTGGGTCGGGCGCTGCGGCGAGTGCCAGCAGTGGGGCACTGTGGTGGAGGCATCCGAGTCCACCGGCCTCGTGCGGTCGGTCACGCCTGTCTCCCCCGGCGCCGCCCGCGCGGCGCGCCCCATCACGAGCATCGACACGACCGACGCACCGCGCCGCACGAGCGGGGTGGGCGAGTTCGACCGGGTGCTGGGGGGTGGCGTGGTGCCCGGCGCGGCGATCCTGCTGTCGGGTGAGCCGGGGGTGGGCAAGTCGACCCTGCTGCTCGAGGTCGCGGCCCAGTCGGCGAAGGCCGGGCGGCGCGTGCTCTACGCGAGCGCCGAGGAGTCCACGGCGCAGGTGCGGCTGCGCGCCGAGCGCACCGGAGCCCTCCACGACGAGCTCTACCTCGCCAGCGAGACCGACCTGGCGACCATCCTCGGGCACGTCGACGAGGTGCGGCCCGACCTGCTGATCGTCGACTCGGTGCAGACGGTCGCCTCGTCGCTGTCCGAGGGCATGGCGGGGCATCCCTCCCAAGTGCGCGAGGTGGCGTCGACGCTCATCCGGGTCGCGAAGGAGCGCGGGCTGCCCGTCATCATCGTCGGGCACGTCACGAAAGACGGCTCGATCGCCGGCCCGCGCATCCTCGAGCACCTCGTCGACGTCGTGTGCCACTTCGAGGGCGACCGGCAGACCTCGCTGCGCTTCGTGCGCGCACTCAAGAACCGCTTCGGCCCGACGGACGAGGTCGGATGCTTCGACATGACCGGCGCCGGCATCGCCGAAGTCCCCGACCCCAGCGCGCTGTTCCTCGGGCACGGCTCCCCCGAGCCGGGCACGTGCGTCGCCATCGCGCTCGAGGGCCGTCGGGCGATGCCCGTCGAGGTGCAGGCGCTGACGATCACGGCGACGAGCCCGAACCCGCGGCGCATCGTGAACGGTGTCGATGCGGCGCGGGTCGCGATGGTGCTGGCCGTGCTCGAGAAGCGGGGCGGCATCAAGACGAGCGATAAGGACGTGTACGTCTCGACGGTCGGCGGCGTGCGGTTCACCGAGCCGGCGGCCGACCTGGCCATCGCGGTGGCCGTGGCGGGCGCGGTGACCAACGAGTCCACGCCGAAGACCCTCGCCGCGGTCGGAGAGCTCAGCCTCGCCGGTGAGGTGCGGCCGGTGACGCAAGCCGCGCAGCGCCGCAGCGAGGCCGCACGGCTCGGCTACACCGACGTCATCGACGGCCGGTCGGGCACGCTCCGCGGCGCGCTCAACGACGTCCGCGCGCGGGTCCGACCGGTCCGCGGCGGCGACATCCCGGAGTTCTAAGCCTCGAACGGCGGTGAAGCCGCCCAGAGCGGCAGGTCGGGGCATCCGTCCGGAATGTACATGTCGGCTCCCGCCGAGCCGGCGGTCGTGCCGTTCATCGTGCCGCCGCCGACCTGGATGGGATCGCCGTCCGCGTAGCGTCCCACGAACTCAGCCGCGCCGAAGTGCGATGCGCCGCCCGCGAACACCGCAATTCGGCGCGGCGGAGCGGAGCGGCGAAGCGGAGGGAAGCGGAGCGGAGCGGAGAGGCGGGAAGCGGCGCGGAGCGGCGGGAACCCGCGCCGGCCACCCACCCCGCGTCAGGCGTCGAGCGCGGCGATCAGATCAGTGGGCGAGGCCTGCAGCGGATGCGGCCCGGCGATGTCGAAGAAGACCGTCGTGATCTCGTCCTCGTGGGCGCCGAGGAAGGAGCGGAGCCACGCCGGCGACTGCAGCGCGACCCCCGGCGGCAGCGTGTCGGGCTTGTGCGCGGCGTCGCTGAACAGCAGGAGCGCGACGTCGCCGGTGCGCGGATCGCGGTAGGTCCAGACCTCGCCCACATCGAGCGGGTTGTCGCGGTGGCCGGGGCGCATCAGCGGCACGACGGTCGGTCCATGCCGGAGCGCGAAGGCGACGGCGGCCATGTCCTGCGTCTGGAGCGCGTCCGAGAGCTGCGTGTTGCGGAACTCCAGCTCCTTCTTCGCGCGCTTCTTGCCGGCCATCCCTCCAGCGTAGACGCCCGCCACCCTGGCCCCGAGCCGCCAGTTCAGGCTGCTCCGAGCTCGCTGAAACGACCCGAACCAGCACGTCGGCAGTCCGACTCGGCACAGCCGCCGAACCGGCGAGCTCAGAGCAGGAAGCCGCGCAGCAGGGCCTCCGACCCGGCCAGGTGGTCGAGGATGGCAGCCTCGGCGGCATCCGCTCGTCCTGCCAGGATCGCCGTCACGATGCGCTCGTGCTGAGCGTTGGAGTGCTCGATGTTGCGCGGCAGGAGCGGGAACGTGTCGAGCCACGCGTTCACCTGAGCCCGGTTCTCCGCGGCCAGGGCGACGAGGGACGGGATGCCGGCTACCTCGGCGATCGCGAGGTGCAGCAGGGTGTCGAGGCGGCGGTAGTCGGGTTCGGATGCCTCGGTCACCGACTCGTACCGCGCCCACAGATCGTCCCGCTGCGACGGCTCGAGCGTGCGCGACGCGGCCGCTCTGGCGGCTCCTGCCTCCAGCACGCGGCGCAGTCCGAGGACGTCGTCGAGCTCGGCCGGATCGACGTCGCCCGGGTGCGGCGGCTGCGGCAGCGGATCGGCGACGAAGGTTCCGCCGTACCGTCCGCGGCGCCGGACGAGATAGCCGGTGTCGGCGAGCTCGCGGATCGCCTCGCGCACCGTGTCGCGGCTGACCGCGTACAGCGCGGCGAGTTCCCGCTCCGGCGGCAGCGACTCCCCCGGAGCCACGACGCCCAGCCGGATCGTCTGCACCAGGCGCGCGACGGTGTCCTCGAGGGCATTGCCCTCGCGAACCGGCCGGTACACGGCCCGGCGCACCGCGCGCAGCGACGTCTCGCTCACAGCGGTGTCACATAGGCGTTGCTGATGCCGCCGTCGACGACGAAGGCGGTGGCGGTGATGAAGGAGGCGTCGTCCGAGGCGAGGAACGCGACCGCGGCGGCGAGCTCCTCGGGCTCCGCGAAGCGGCCCATCGGCACGTGCACGAGCCGGCGCTGGGCCCGCTCGGGGTCCTTGGCGAAGAGCTCCTGGAGCAGGGGCGTGTTCACCGGACCCGGGCACAGGGCGTTCACGCGGATCCCCTGCCGGGCGAACTGCACCCCGAGCTCGCGCGTCATCGCCAGCACGCCGCCCTTCGAGGCCGTGTACGAGATCTGCGACGTGGCCGACCCGAGCAGCGCGACGAACGAGGCCGTGTTGATGATCGACCCTCGCCCTGCCGGGACCATGTGCCGCAGCGCCGCACGCGAGCAGAGGTAGACGCTCTTCAGGTTCACGTCCTGCACGCGTTCCCACGCCGGCAGCTCGGTCGTCTCGATCGAGTCGTCGTCGGCGGGCGAGATGCCGGCGTTGTTGAAGGCGATGTCGACGCTGCCGAGGTCGGCGGCCACGCCGTCGAACAGCGCGTTGACGGATGCCTCGTCCGCGACGTCCACGTGCCGGTAGACGCCGCCCACCTCGGCCGCGGCGGCCTCCCCCGACGTCGGATCGACATCGGCGATCACGACCTTCGCGCCCTCCGCCGCGAACCGCCGGGCCGTGGCGAAGCCGATGCCGGATGCCCCTCCGGTGATGATCGCCACCCGGTCCTTCAGGCGCTGCGTCAGATCCATCTCGGGGTTCCTCTCTGGTGCGTGTTCCGCAGGATGCCGCTCACGAGGCATCCGTCGCGAAGAAGACGTTCTTGGTCTCGGTGAAGTGCTCGGCCGCGTCGGGTCCGAGCTCGCGGCCGAGGCCCGAGGCCTTCATGCCGCCGAAGGGGGTCCAGTACCGCACCGAGGAGTGCGAGTTGACCGACAGCACGCCGCTCTTGACGGCGCGCGAGACGCGCACGGCGCGGCGGAGGTTCTCGGTCCAGATCGAGCCGGCGAGGCCGTAGATCGTGTCGTTGGCCAGACGAATGCCGTCCGCTTCGTCGTCGAACGGAAGCACCGCCACGACCGGCCCGAACACTTCCTCCTGGGCGATGCGGTCGCCAGGCTCGGCGAGCACGACGGCGGGCGCGAACCAGAAGCCGTCGCCCTCGGGCGCCGTGCCGCGGAACGCCACGTCGGCGCCGTCGAGGAAGCCGGCGACGCTGTCGCGGTGACCGGCCGAGATGAGCGGCCCCATCTGGGTCGACTCCAGCGTCGGCTCGCCGACGCGCCACTCCCGCACCGCGGGCTCGAGCAGCTCGAGGAAGCGGTCGTACACCGACCGCTGCACGAGAATGCGGCTGCGGGCGCAGCAGTCCTGCCCGGCGTTGTCGAACACGGCGCCGGGGGCGGCCGCTGCGGCGCGCTCGAGATCGGCGTCCTCGAAGACGATGTTGGCGCTCTTGCCGCCGAGCTCGAGCGTCACCGGCTTGAGGCCCCGCGCACAGCCGGCCGCGACCTCGACGCCGACCTCGGTCGAGCCGGTGAACACGACCTTCCGCACGGCGGGGTGCTCGACGAACCGCTGGCCGACGACCGAGCCCGACCCGGTCACGACGGCGAAGAGCCCCTCGGGCAGGCCCGCCTCGACCGCGAGCTCGCCGAGTCGCACCGCGGTGAGCGGTGTCAGCTCGGCGGGCTTGAGCACGACGGCGTTGCCCGCGGCGAGCGCCGGGGCGAATCCCCACGACGCGATCGTCATCGGGAAGTTCCAGGGCACGATGATCCCGACGACGCCGTACGGCTCGTGGAAGGTGACGTCGAGGCCGCCCGCGACCGGGATCTGCTGGCCGCTCAGCCGCTCGGGCGCTCCGGCGTAGAAGTTGAGCACCTGGGCGACGTGCGACGCCTCCCACCGGGCGGACTCGATCGGATGCCCCGAGTTGAGCACCTCGAGCTGCGCGAGCTCCTCGACATGCTCCTCGACGGCGCGGGCGAACCGGCGGAGGGCGTCGGCGCGGGCCACCGGCGCGAGGCCGGCCCATCCCCGCTGGGTCTCGACGGCCCGGGCGATCGCGGCATCCACCTCCTCGACCGACGCGCGGGGCACCTCGCGGAACCCGCGCCCCGTCGACGGGTCGATCAGGGTGAAGGTCGCGCTCATGCCGAGACCCCCGCACGGTGCGTGCGAGCGGCGTAGACGGATGCCTCGCCCACCAGTCCCGCGAAGAGGCGGCGGTCCTCGGCGTTCTCCTCGGGATGCCACTGCACCCCGACGAGATAGTGCTCGCCCTCGGCTTCGAACGCCTGCACGAGCCCGTCGTCGGTGCGTGCGCTCACGACGAGCCCCTCGCCGAGCCGGTCGACGCCCTGGTGGTGGTAGCTGTGCACGTCGATCGTGCCGGCGCCCACCATCCCGGCGAGCAGCGAATCGTCGTCGACCGTCACCTCGTTCGTCGCGAAGACGCCACCGCCGATGCGGTACCGCTCGGTCCCCAGCGCCTCAGGCAGATGCTGGTGCAGCGTTCCGCCGCGCGCGACGTTGACGAGCTGCAGCCCGCGGCAGATGGCGAGGACCGGCATCCGTCGCTCCTCGGCGCCGCGGAAGAGCGCGAGCTCCCACGCGTCGCGATCGGGTCGCGCCGGGTCGGTGAGCGGATGCCGCTCCGCGCCGTAGAGCTCGGGCTGCACGTCGAGGCCGCCGGTGAGGATGAGACCGTCGAGTCCCTCGAGCACCGCCGGGGCCGCGGCATCCGGTTCCGGCTGCGGCGGCAGCAGCACGGCGATCCCGCCCGAGGCGGTCACCGCGTCGAAGTACTGCTGCGGCAGGAACGCCGCCCGCACGTCCCACACCCCCTGCTTCGCCTGCTCGAGGTACGTCGTGAGGCCGATGACCGGCCGTTCAGAGGCGCTCAAAGCCCCGCACCCTCTCCCAGTCGGTCACGGCGGCGTCGTAAGCCTCGACCTCGATGCGCGCCTGGTTCAGATAGTGGTCGACCATGTCGTCGCCGAACGCCGAGCGGGCGACCTCGGACCGGTCGAACAGCAGCGCCGCCTCGCGCAGCGTGGTGGGCAGGTGGTCGACACCGGCCGCGTACGCGTTGCCGGTGAGCGGCTCGGGGAGCGGGAGCTCGTTCTCTACGCCGTGCAGGCCGCCGGCGATGATCGCGGCGATCCCGAGGTACGGGTTGACGTCGCCGCCGGGCACGCGGTTCTCGACCCGCAGCGACGAGCCGTGGCCGACGATGCGCAGTGCGCAGGTGCGGTTGTCGACCCCCCAGGCGACGCCGGTCGGCGCGAACGAGCCCTTGGCGTAGCGCTTGTAGGAGTTGATGGTCGGCGCGTAGAGCAGCGTGAACTCCCGCAGTGTCGCCAGGATGCCGGCGATCCAGTGCTCCATCAGCGGGCTAAAGCCGTGCGCGCCGTCCCCGGCCATGACGGGCGTCCCGTCGTCACCGCGCAGCGACAGGTGGATGTGGCAGCTGTTGCCCTCGCGCTCGTTGAACTTGGCCATGAACGTGATCGACTTGCCGTGCGCGTCCGCGATCGACTTGGCGCCGTTCTTGTAGATCGTGTGCTGATCGGCGGTCTCGAGCACCTCCGCGAACCGGAACGCGATCTCCTGCTGGCCGAAGTTGCACTCCCCCTTCACGCCCTCGGTGTACAGGCCCGCGCCATCCATGCTGAGGCGGATGTCGCGCAGCAGCGGCTCGAGACGGCCCGAGGCGAGGAGGTCGTAGTCGACGTTGTAGTCGGTCGACGGCGTGAGGTCCCGGTAGCCCTTGGCCCAGGCATCCCGATACGAGTCGTCGAAGACGATGAACTCGAGCTCCGTGCCCGAGTAGGCGACGAGCCCGCGGTCGGCGAGGCGCGCACGCTGACGCTTCAGGATGTCGCGCGGCGACTGCACGACCGGGTCGCCGTTCTCCCACCCGAGGTCGGCCATGACCAGGGCGCTGCCCGCAACCCACGGCACGCGGCGGAGCGTGGCGGGATCGGTCAGCAGCATCATGTCGCCGTATCCCTTCTCCCAGCTCGACATCGCGTAGCCGTCGACGGTGTTCATGTCGACGTCGACCGAGAGGAGGTAGTTGCAGGCCTCCGCGCCGTGGTCCCGCACCTCTTCCTGGAACAGCCGCGCCGAGACGCGCTTGCCGACGAGTCGGCCCTGGGCGTCGGCGAAGGCGACGATGACCGTGTCGATCTCGCCCGCGGCGATCGCCGCATCGAGCTGCTCATAGGTGAGATTCCCCGGCATGCGTTCGTCCTCCTGGCCCGCGCGGCGAGCGCGGCAAGGTCCGCCGCGCTCCGCTCCACTGTAACGAGAATTTCTTCCCCAAAGGTAGACACAGCCCACCAATAAGCGCCACAATCATGCGCAAGACGCACCCCCCGCGTCGCACCCGAGTGCACGGAGGATCGATGTCACAATCGAGCGATGGTTCCGCCAAGGTCGCCGGGGCGACCTATACGCGAGCCGGTCAGGACTACTTCCAGAAGCGGACACTGAAGCGATCGGCCGGCGTCTGGGGGCTATGGGGACTCGCGGTCGCCGCCGTCATCTCCGGCGACTTCTCGGGCTGGAACTTCGGCATCGACTTCGCGGGGTTCGGAGGCATGGTCATCGCCTTCGCGATCCTCGTGATCATGTACTACGGCATGATCTTCTCGATCGGCGAGATGGCGGCCGCGATGCCGCACACCGGCGGCGCGTACTCCTTCGCGCGGTCGGCGATGGGCCCGTGGGGCGGCCTCGTGACGGGCGCGGCCGAGACGATCGAATACGTCGCCACCACGGCGGTCATCGTCTTCTTCTCGGCGCAGTACGCCGACTTCATCACAGCCGAGCTGCTCGGCTTCTCGCTGCCGTTCTGGGTGTGGTGGATCATCCTCTACGTCGTGTTCATCGCCCTGAACGCGGCCGGTGCGAACATCTCGTTCAAGTTCGCGATCGTCGTCTCGATCATCTCGATCGGCATCATCCTCGTCTTCTCGGCGATGGCGATCTTCTCGGGCGCGTTCTCATGGGATGCGCTGTGGGACATCCCGCCGGATGAGGGCCAGACCGCATTCCTGCCGCACGGCGTGTTCCCGATCCTGTTCGCGCTCCCGTTCGCGATGTGGTTCTTCCTCGGCATCGAGGAGCTGCCGCTCGCGGCCGAGGAGTCGCATGACCCGGTGCGCGACATCCCGCGCGCAGGCCTCTGGGCACGCGGCACCCTCATCGTGACGGGCCTGCTCGTTCTGGTGCTCAACACCGGCGTGATCGGCGCCGCAGCGACAGGCGTCTCTCTGGAGCCGCTGCTCGACGGGTTCCGTGCGATCGTCGGAGACGGCCTCGCCGCAGTGCTCGCCCTGTTCGCCCTCGTCGGACTGCTCGCGTCGCTGCAGGGGATCATGTTCGCCTACGGCCGCAACATGTACTCGCTGTCACGCGCCGGCTACTATCCGAAGTTCCTCTCCCTCACCGGCAAGCGGCAGACGCCCTGGGTGGCGCTCGTGGTCGGTGCGGTGATCGGCTTCGTCGCCCTCCTGGTGCTCGACGTCCTCACGGCTGTGAGCGAGGGGGCGGGAGCGGTCGCCGGTGCGATCGTCCTCAACATCGCCGTATGGGGCGCAGTGCTGGCCTACTTGCTGCAGATGATCTCGTTCGTCATCCTGCGCCGCAAGTTCCCCGACGTCCAGCGTCCGTACCGCAGCCCGTGGGGCGTCCCGGGAGCTGTCGCGGCGGCGGTCATCGCGGCGCTCATCTTCGTCGGGTTCCTGCTCAACCCGACGTTCCTGCCGGCCATCATCGCGATCGGGGTCGTGTACGCGATCATCCTCATCGGGTTTGCGCTGTTCTTCCGTCACCGGCTCGTGCTCTCGCCGGAGGAGGAGTACGCGCTCTCGGGCGGTCAGCACGGCGACCCGCAGTCCGAGGGATATGACGCGATGGAGTCCGAGATGTTCGGCGGGGACAAGCCGTAGGCGACAGCACGCGGCGGGAGACCCTTGCAAGGGGGCAGCGCGGGGTCGGAGCGGTCCGGGGGGACGCTTCGGCCCCGCATCTCATGCGGCGTCGAGCGGCCCCCTCGGTGATGGAATCCATCGACTCGAGAGGGCCTTCTCGCTCCCGGCGGACCGGCTGCTCGTAGGGGGACGAGACTGCTGCTGGGGACAACCGCCGAATCGCAACCGGGAGTTCCTCCACAGGCTACGCCCCGTCTGTGGACACCGGTGTCCCCCGTTTGGGGGACAAAAGAGCGTCAAAACCACACATCATTGAGCATTTTGTCCTCCGAAGTGGGGACAGACACGCGTGAAACCCCCACGTAATCTTGTACGCTAGGTGTCCCCAGCATCTCAGAGAGTGGTGTCCCCAGCACCTTCTCACTCATTGCCGTAGATCGCGCCTTGGGGGCGCCAGTCTTATATCGGCGATGGCAGGCCCCCGGGAGTCCCCAACCCCGGGGGCCTTTTCCATGCCCTGGCGCCCGGCCGCGCCCGCGCGTGGGCTGCACGCTAGCGGCGAAGGGGGTTCGTCAGTAGAGCAGGAACTGCGCCGTCTGCACCGACTGGATCCCGCCGATCTCGACGGCCAGGTGATACGACGCGCCGCCGCCGGCCGCGCGCGGGCGGTCGTCGGCCTTGCACGTCGAGACGGCGGACCGCGTGCGGTCCCACACCAGCGGCTCCGCGCTCGACACCGACTGGCCGGCCGCGAGCGTCACGATCATGTCGCTCGGCTTGCTCTGGCAGTCGGTCGAGCGCCACCAGATGTCGCTCCCGCTGGTCACCGTGTACACCTGCGTCGTGGTGCCGACGTTCATCGTGCAGTCCGCGGCGCCGTTGTTCGTCAGCTTGATCGAGAAGGCGGGCTGCTGATCTGCCGAGTAGGAGCTGCTGTCCGTGACCGCCTCGACGGTGATGTCACGCGATACGCACGGCTGCACCGCCGTTGCCGAGCCCGACGGACTCGGCTTCGGCTTCTGCTCCTCAGCGGTCGGCGTCGGGGTCGGTGTGGGCGTCGGAGTCGGTTCACCGGACGGGACAGGGAGGGACGAGGCATCCGTCGTCTTCGACACCTCGGGCGTGGCGGACTCGGATGCCGCGCCCCGCCAGGGCTGCGACACCAGAAGCCACACCACCACGGCCACCACGACGACGACCGCGACCAGCACGAGCAGCCGGCGGCGTCGGTACACCGCCGGGGAATGGCGCCTGCGGGGGGTCGAGCCGGTCATGATTCCAGGGTAGGCGGAGGCATCCGTCCCTCCCGCTCGGCGCGCCCGCACCGCCGCCTTCACAGCCGGTGCATGGACGCCGTCGATAGGGTCGAGGAGACCCAAGGAGGACCCTCATGAAGTGCCCGACCGATGGATCCGTGCTCGTGATGAGCGAGCGCTCCGGCGTCCAGATCGACTACTGCCCGACCTGCCGCGGCGTGTGGCTCGACCGCGGCGAGCTCGACAAGATCCTCGAGCGCGCCGCGCGCGAGAGCGCTGCGCCCGCCGCCCCCGGGTATGGCGGGCAGCCCGCGCCGCAGGGCTATGCGCCGCCGGCGCAGGACCCCTACGGCCAGGGATACGACCCGCGATACAGCGGCCAGTCCGGTCATGACCAGGGCTATCGCCGCAAGAAGAAGGAGCACTGGCTCAGCGACCTCTTCGACTGAGCCGGGCGCGTCCGTTCACAGCACCTTGAGCATGCGGGTGTTGCCGAGCGTGTTCGGCTTCACGTGCGCGAGGTCGAGGAACTCGGCGACGCCCTCGTCGGGAGAGCGGATCAGCTGCGAGTAGACGTCGGGATCGACGACCTGCTCCCCGATCGGCGCGAAGCCGCGGCGCGTGAAGAACTCCACCTCGAACGTGAGGCAGAACAGCCGCGCGAGGCCGAGCCGCCGCGCGTTCTCCTCGAGGCTCTCGACGATGACGCGGCCGACGCCGCGATGCAGCCATTCGTCCACCACGATGAGCGTGCGGATCTCGCCGAGGTCCTCCCACATCACGTGCAGGGCGCCGCAGCCGACGAGCTCGCCGGCGGAGTTCTCGGCGACGACGAACTGCTGTGTGGCCTCGTACAGCACGACGAGGTCCTTGCCGAGCAGGATCCGGCGCTGCACGAACGGCTCCAGCATCGCCTGGATGCCGCGCACATCCTGAGTCGTGGCAGGCCGCACCGTGAACTCGCTCATCCGTCCAGCGTAGAGGCCGGTCGGGCGGATCGCCGCGGTCTCCGGGCGTCAAGCCGCGGGGAGAATCGGCCCCGCCACGGCCATGCGACCCGTCGATGCCGCGGAATCTCCCCACGCCTTCACCGACCATGGGCAGCACCCCCCGAGACGACGAAGAGCGGATGCCGCAGCATCCGCTCTTCGTTCGTTCAGGGTCTAGGCGTTCGCCGCCAGATCCGGGGTCGCGGTGATCTCGCCGCCGTGGACGACGCCGACGGCGACCTTCTCGCCGCGCGGGCCGTGCTCGAACACGAGTTCGCCGTTCACGGCATCGACCTTCACGTGGTCACCGGGCTCGAGCTCGCCGTGCAGGATCTTCTCCGACAGGCGGTCCTCGACCTCGCGCTGCATGGCGCGACGCAGCGGACGTGCGCCGAGTGCCGGGTCGAAGCCGATCTCGATCAGCTTGTCCTTCGCGGCATCCGTCAGCTCGAGGGTCATGTCGCGGTCGAGCAGCCGCTCGCCGAGACGCTTTGTGAACAGACCCACGATCTGGCGGAGCTCATCCTTGTCGAGCTGCGGGAAGACGATGATGTCGTCGACGCGGTTGAGGAACTCGGGCTTGAAGTTGCGCTTGAGCTCCTCGTTGACCTTGCCCTTCATGCGCTCGTAGGTCGTGCCGCTGTTGCCCTCGACCTGGAAGCCCACCGGGCCGCCGGCGATGGCCGACGAGCCGAGGTTGGTCGTCATGATGATGACCGTGTTCTTGAAGTCGATGACGCGTCCCTGACCGTCGGTCAGGCGACCCTCCTCGAGGATCTGCAGCAGCGAGTTGAAGATGTCGGGGTGCGCCTTCTCGATCTCGTCGAACAGCACGACCGAGAACGGCTTGCGGCGCACCTTCTCGGTGAGCTGGCCGCCCTCTTCGAACCCGACGAACCCGGGAGGGGCGCCGAACAGGCGGGAGACCGTGTGCTTCTCACCGAACTCCGACATGTCGAGCGCGATGAGCGCCGACTCGTCGTCGAACAGGAACTCGGCGAGCGCCTTGGCGAGTTCGGTCTTTCCGACACCGGTGGGACCGGCGAAGATGAACGAGCCGCTCGGGCGCTTCGGGTCCTTGAGGCCCGCGCGCTGACGACGGATCGTCTTGGACAGCGCGGCGATCGCCTCCTCCTGGCCGATGACGCGCTGGTGCAGCGCCTTCTCCATGAAGACGAGGCGGCTGGACTCCTCCTCGGTCAGCTTGAAGACCGGGATTCCCGTGGCCTGGGCCAGCACCTCGGCGATCAGGCCCTCGTCGACGACCGCGTGGGTGGCGACGTCGCCCGAGCGCCACTGCTTCTCGAGGCGCAGGCGCTCGGCCAGGAGCGACTTCTCCTCATCGCGCAGCGACGCGGCCTTCTCGAAGTCCTGCTCCTCGGAGGCGACTTCCTTCTGCTCGCGGACGTTGGCGATCTTCTCGTCGAACTCGCGCAGCTCGGGCGGGCTCGACAGGATGGACAGGCGCAGGCGGGCGCCGGCCTCGTCGATCAGGTCGATCGCCTTGTCGGGCAGGAAGCGGTCCGAGATGTAGCGGTCGGCGAGGTTCGCCGCGGCGACGATCGCGCCGTCGGTGATCTGCACCTTGTGGTGCGCCTCGTAGCGGTCGCGCAGCCCCTTCAGGATGTTGATCGCGTGGGGCAGGCTCGGCTCGGCGACCTGGATCGGCTGGAAGCGGCGCTCGAGCGCGGCATCCTTCTCGAAGTGCTTGCGGTACTCGTCGAGCGTGGTGGCACCGATCGTCTGCAGCTCGCCGCGGGCCAGCAGCGGCTTGAGGATCGACGCGGCGTCGATCGCACCCTCGGCGGCACCGGCACCCACGAGGGTGTGGATCTCGTCGATGAAGACGATGATGTCGCCGCGCGTGCGGATCTCCTTGGTGACCTTCTTCAGCCGCTCCTCGAAGTCACCGCGGTAGCGGGATCCGGCGATGAGCGAGCCGAGGTCGAGCGAGTAGAGCTGCTTGTCCTTGAGCGTCTCGGGCACGTCGCCCTTGACGATGGCCTGCGCGAGGCCCTCGACGACCGCCGTCTTGCCGACACCGGGCTCGCCGATGAGGACGGGGTTGTTCTTGGAGCGGCGCGACAGGATCTGCATGACGCGCTCGATCTCCTTCTCGCGCCCGATGACCGGGTCGAGCTTGTTGTCGCGCGCGGCCTGCGTGAGGTTGCGGCCGAACTGGTCGAGCACCTGCGAGCCGCCCTGCGTGGTGCCCTGCGTCTGCTCGCCGGCACCGCTGGCGACGCCCGCGGGCTCCTTGCCCTGGTAGCCCGAGAGCAGCTGGATGACCTGCTGGCGCACCTTGTTGAGGTCGGCGCCGAGCTTGACCAGCACCTGCGCGGCGACGCCCTCGCCCTCGCGGATCAGGCCGAGCAGGATGTGCTCGGTGCCGATGTAGTTGTGGCCGAGCTGCAGCGCCTCGCGGAGCGACAGCTCGAGCACCTTCTTCGCGCGCGGCGTGAAGGGGATGTGGCCGGTCGGCTGCTGCTGACCCTGCCCGATGATGTCCTGCACCTGCTCGCGCACGGCGTCGAGCGAGATGCCCAGGCTCTCGAGGGCCTTGGCGGCGACGCCCTCGCCCTCGTGGATCAGGCCGAGCAGGATGTGCTCGGTGCCGATGTAGTTGTGGTTGAGCATCTTCGCCTCTTCTTGGGCGAGGACGACCACGCGACGGGCACGGTCCGTGAATCTCTCGAACATCGTCTTTCCTCCGGGGTGCTCGGCGTGCGGTGATGCACTTCTGGCTCCTTACAGACGAGGGTACGGGGGCGACGGATGCCGGATGCCCGTGTTCGCCAGGGGCGGAGCGGGGCGGATGCTTGTGCCGAGGCATCCGCTCGGCTTATCGTTTGTCGATAACAACGTTTATCGATATGGAGGGCTCGAGATGCCTGCCGAGGTCTTGCTGGTCACGGTCCTGCTGCCCGTCGCGGTCGGCACGGCCCTCGTCCTCGTCATCGTGGCCCGGCGTCGGACGCCGGTCTCGGGAAGTCTCACCCGCCTGGAGTCGTGGATCGTGTCGCTCGTGGGTGCCGGCGGAATGCTCGCCGTGGCGCTCGGAACCCTCGGCTTGGTGACGCACGCCGTAGTGACGTTCACCTACGAGCCGTCGATCGTGAGGGACATCGGCTATACCGGCTCGCCGGTCGATCGTCTCGTGGGCGTCGAGAACGTCGTCGACAGCGGCTACCAGACCGCGTGGGTGGAGGTCGCTGGCCTTCCCGCTTCGGCTCGCTGGCTGTTCTACCTCGAGTCGGCGCTGCCCGCACTCACGTCCATCGCGATCGGCGTCGCGGTCGCTTGGCTGGCGATGACGCTGCTGCGCGACCGTCCCTTCACCCGCGCGCTCCCCCACGTGATCGGAGTGGCGGCGGTCGCGGTGCTGATCGGGGGCGTCGGCGGCCAGATCGCCGGCGCGTTCGGCCGCACGGCCACCGTCGAGTACCTCGGCCCGCGGGATGTCACCGCGGGCGACGACGGAAGCGGCCCCTACCCGGGCCTCAGCCTCTTCACCATGAACCTGGACTTCGCGCCGGTCGGGTGGGCGCTGGGCCTCGCGCTGGTCGCCGCCGCGTTCCAGATCGGCACGCGCATGCAGAAGGACACCGAGGCGCTGGTGTGAGCCCCGCCGACGACGAGGGACCCTCCGGGGTCCACTGCCGGCTCGACGAGCTGCTGATCGAGCGCGGCATGACCCTCACGCACCTGTCGGAGCTCGTGGGAGTCTCGGTGGTGAACCTGTCGGTGCTCAAGAACGACCGGGCGCGGGCCATCCGCTACTCGACGCTGTCCGCGATCTGCCGGGCCCTGGACTGCGAGATCGGCGAGCTCCTGGTCCGCGCGGACTGACGCGCCGAGGCATCCCTCGCCGTTACCTCTCCCTTCGCCCGCGCCAAAGTGCCAGAAGCCGCCCCGACGCCGGCTCCGCCACGGCACGCACGCCGTGGAACGGACGCTCGAGGTCTGCGCCGCGCAGGCGGGAGGGCGATACCCCCGCCGCGAGCGCGGCGGCAGTGCTGAAGCTCAGGCCCAGCGATGGCGGGATCGGCTGACGCATGACCCCACGGTGGCGTGCGCGACGACGCCGGCCCCGCCTGCACCCGACAACCGTGCGCAGACCGAGCGCGGGCCCGGCTGGGGAGGAGGGGCGGGACGTCGCCGGGGCCACGTATCCTGGTGGCATGGACGATTACTGGGTCGCCGTCCTCTGGACGCTGCTTCCGACGATCGTCGTCAGCGCGATCTTCTTCTTCGTGCTCCGCAGCATCATCCGCGCCGACCGCACCGAGCGGCGCGAGTACGCGCGCATCGAGGCCGAGGAGCGCGCCAAGCGCGGGCTCCCGCCGGCCGCGGCATCCACCGAGACCGCCGCCGAAACCGCCGTCGTCCCGGAGCGCTGACCGCGCCCCCCACTACGCTGGGGCACACGCAGTCCGGGGAGCGCGAGGAGCATCGGTGATCACTGTCACGTTCGACGCGACGTGGTGGCTGGTGCTCGTGTTCGTCACCGACCTGATCATCCGCATCGCGGCGATCATCATCGTGCCGCGCAACCGGCGCCCGACCGCGGCGATGGCGTGGCTCCTGGCGATCTACTTCATCCCGATCGTGGGCGTGTTCCTCTTCCTGCTGATCGGCAACCCCCGCCTCCCGCGCAAGCGCCGCCGCAAGCAGGAGGACATCAACGAGTACATCCACGACACGTCCGCATCGCTCGACTTCGGCACGCTCCGCCCGCATGCGCCGGACTGGTTCACGTCGCTCGTGACGCTGAACCGCAACCTCGGGGCGATGCCGCTCGCGGGCGACAACTCGGCGCACATCATCGGCGGCTACCAGGAGAGCCTCGACGCGATGGCGGATGCGATCCGCAAGGCCGAGCGCTACGTGCACGTCGAGTTCTACATCTTCCAGACGGATGCCGCGACCGACAACTTCTTCACCGCGCTCGAGGAGGTCGCGGCGCGAGGCGTCACCGTCCGGGTGCTGCTGGACCACTGGGCCAACCGCGGCAAGCCCTTCTACAAGGCGACGCTCAAGCGCCTCGATGCGATGGGCGCGCAGTGGCACCTGATGCTCCCGGTGCAGCCGCTCAAGGGCAAGTACCAGCGCCCCGACCTGCGCAACCACCGCAAACTCCTGGTGATCGACGGCCGCGTGGCCTACACCGGGTCGCAGAACGTCACGGATTCGACGTACAACCTGAAGAAGAACATCCGCCGTGGGCTGCACTGGGTCGACCTGATGGTGCGCATCGAGGGGCCGGTCGTGGCATCCGTCAATGCCGTCTTCCTGTCGGACTGGTACAGCGAGACCGACGAGGTGCTCACCGACGAGATCGACCTCTTCGACGTGAAGACGGGGCCGGGCGATCTCGACTGCCAGATCATCCCCTCGGGACCCGGCTTCGAGTTCCAGAACAACCTCAAGCTCTTCGCGGCCCTGCTCTACTCGGCGCAGCGCAAGATCATCGTGGTCAGCCCGTACTTCGTGCCCGACGAGGCGCTGCTGCTCGCGATCACGACGGCGTGCCAGCGCGGCATCCATGTCGAGCTCTTCGTCTCCGAGGAGGGCGACCAGGCGCTCGTCTACCACGCGCAGCGCAGCTACTACGAGGCGCTCCTGCGCGCCGGCGTGAAGATCTGGATGTACCAGCGGCCGTTCATCCTGCACTCCAAGTCCATGACCATCGACGACGAAGTGGCGATCGTCGGATCGAGCAACATGGACATGCGCTCCTTCGGTCTCAACATGGAGATCTCGATGCTCGTGCGCGGCGAGGAGTTCGTCCGCGAGATGCGCGCCGTCGAGGACGGCTACCGCTCACTCAGCCGCGAGCTCAGCCTCGAGGAGTGGGAGAAGCAGCCGCTCCGGTCGACCGTGCTCGACAACCTCGCGCGGCTGACGTCTGCCCTGCAATAGGTGATCTCGAGGGTGATTGTGACCCGACCGTGACCGCGACCCCTGAGATTCTTGGGCCGATGGCGACACCATAGGGTCGACGGATGCCTCGGCCCCGGCATCCGCTCCGTTCACGAAAGGGCTTCCCCATGGCACCTCGCACCCGCACGACCCTCGCCGGACTCGGTCTGGCCGTCCTCCTCACCGGTGTCCTCACCGCGTGCGCCACCGGCAGCGGCGGCACTCCTTCCACGGCGGGGACGCCGTCCGACGACGACGGCGGCAGCACCGAACAGGAAGTCGGCGCCGCCTGGCTCGACGGAGGCCGGGCGATCGGCATCGTCACCCAGGGCAGTTCGACGTGCATTCCCACCGCCGAGGAGACGACGTACGCCGACGGCGTGCTCAACGTCACCCTCGTGGACGTCGAGGGCGACACCGCGTGCACCGCCGACCTCGCGCCCCGGGTCTCGCTCGTCGAGGTTCCCGGCAACGTCGACCCCGAGCAGGACCTCGAGATCAAGGTCACCGGCGACGGCTGGAGCGGCGACACCGACCTCGAAGGCGTGCCCGGCCTCGCCACGGGCGGTGAGACGGACTACCTCCCGTCGGCCGGATGGACCGACGTCGACGGCCAGTTCGTGATCCTCACGTGGGGATCGTCGACATGTCCGCCGGTGGTCGAGAACACAGAGGCGACGAGCGCGACCGAGATCACGGTCACCTTCGCCACCCCCGCCGAGGACCAGGTCTGCACGATGGACATGGCGCCGCGCGGCACCGTGACCTCGGTGCTCGAGGTCGAGGACGAGGATGCCGAGGTCTTCGCGATCCTCACCGGCGCCGAGTTCGACAACGTGCGAATCCCGATCTACCCCAACTGACGCCTTCGGTGACGGATGCCTCGGGCCGAGGCATCCGTCCCGCCCCTGCGCACAGGGTGTCGGGGCGCCACCCCGTGGTTCAGCCGCGCCGAATTGCGCCTGTCGACGCACTGCTCCCGCACTATGGCGCGGTGGAACCCGGCAGCACGCTTCGGAGCCGCGCCGAATCGCGGCGCCGCGCCTCCTCCCCAAGGGGGCGAGGACGGCAAGTTTCCAGAGATTCCTGCTGCGTCCTCCGCGGGCGCGCCCGGGCGCGCAGAGTCGATCGGCATGAGCACGATCGTCAAAGCGGCCGATGCCGCCGGGTTCCTGTCCCTCGTCCCCCGCATGCTCGGCTACGCGCCCTCGCGCAGCGTCGTGCTGGTCCCGTTCGGCGGATCCCGCAGTCTGGGGGCCCTGCGCTTCGACCTCCCCGCGGACGGCGAGGAGGTGGATGCCTTCGCCGCCACAGCCGTGGGAATGGTGTGCCGGCTGCCCGATGCCGACGCCGTCGCCGCGGTCGTCTACACCGACGCGCTCTTCGAAGGACAGCGGATGCCGCATCCCGGCCTGTTCAGCGCCCTCGAGCGGCGCGCCGATGCCTCTGGCCTGCGTCTGACGGACGCGCTGTGCGTCGCGGCCGACGGGTGGGGCTCCCGCTTCGACACGGCACTGCCTGCCGGCGGCCGGCCGCTGGACGCCCTCGACGGCGTTCCGCCCGGCGCCGAGGGCATCGCCGTCGCGGAGGGCGACCAGGCCAGCGGTGCGGAGCTGCCGGACGCCGGACTCGTCGAGACCGAGCGCGTCGGGCGGGCGCTGATCGCATTCTCCCGCGCCGTCGACGTCGTGTGCGGTGGCGACGGCGGGGCTGGCGGGGCGGGCGGCGGCAGCGCAGGCGGGGCGGGCGCCGAAGGGGAGGACGAGGCATCCGCTGCCCCCGACCATGACCGCGTCGATCCGCGCGCCCTCTCCGCGGTGTGCGCGCTCGACGACCTGCCCGGCCTGTTCGAGGAGTCGCTGGACTGGACGCCCGAAGAACTCGCCCCGTACGACGCCGCGACGCTCTTGTGGGCTCTTGCGCGGCCGTCGCTGCGCGACGTGGCCCTGGTGCAGTGGAGCGGCACGTTCGACGACGGCGATGACGCGCTGGAGGCACAGCTGCGATGGGAGTCGGGCGAGGAGTACCCGATGCGCCTGGCGATGCGGATGTGGGGCGAGGGCGAGCAGCCGGACCCCGACCGTCTCGAGCGCGCGCTCGCGCTCGTCCGGTGGGTGGCGGCGCTGGCTCCGCGCTCCTGGCGACCGGGGGCGCTCGCGATGTGCGCGTGGTTGTCGTGGGCGCTCGGCCGCTCGACCCATGCCGATGCGTACGCGCGGTCCGCATTGGAGATCGAGCCCGAGCACGGCCTCAGCGAGATCATGCTCGGGTTCGTGCAGGCGGGGCACCTGCCCGACTGGGCGTTCCGGCGCCCGGGCTCGAAGCGATGACTGCGCGCCCGGCGCCGAGGGGCCTACTTGACGAGGGGGAAGAGGATCGTCTCGCGGATGCCGAGCCCGGTGATCGCCATCAGCAGGCGATCGATGCCCATCCCCATGCCCCCGGTCGGCGGCATGCCGTGCTCGAGGGCCCGCAGGAACTCCTCGTCGATCCGCATGGCCTCGAGGTCGCCGCGAGCGGCCAGCTTGGCCTGCTCGACGAAGCGCTCGCGCTGGATGACCGGGTCGACGAGCTCGGAGTAGCCGGTGGCGAGCTCGAAACCGCGGACGTACAGGTCCCACTTCTCGACGATGCCGGGGATCGACCGGTGCTCGCGCACGAGCGGGCTGGTGTCGAGCGGGAAGTCCATCACGAAGGTGGGTCGAGTGAGCCCCGGCTTGACGAAGTGCTCCCACAGCTCCTCGACGAGCTTGCCGTGCGTGGCGTGCGGGGGCACGTCGACGCCCGCCGTCTCCGCGAACGCGATCAGCTCGTCCAGCGACGTTTCGGGGGTGACCTCGCGACCGGATGCCTCGGACAGCGAGTCGTACATCGGAAGGCGATCCCACTGACCGCCCAGGTCGTATTCGGTGCCGTCCGCCCACGTCACGGTGGTCGATCCGGTGACCGCGACGGCCGCGTTCTGGATCAGCTCCTGTGTGAGATCGGCGATTCCGTTGTAATCCGAGTAGGCCTGGTACGCCTCGAGCATCGCGAACTCGGGGCTGTGGGTGGAGTCGGCCCCCTCATTGCGGAAGTTGCGGTTGATCTCGAACACGCGGTCGATGCCGCCGACGACCGCTCGCTTGAGGAACAGCTCCGGGGCGATGCGCAGGTAGAGGTCCGCGTCGAAGGCGTTCGAATTCGTGATGAACGGGCGAGCGGATGCCCCGCCGTGCTGCACCTGGAGCATCGGCGTCTCGACCTCGAGGAACCCGTGATCGGCGAAGGTCCGGCGCAGGCTCGCGTTCGCCTTCGCCCGCGCGACGACCGTCTCGCGCGCGCGGTCGCGGACGATGAGGTCGAGGAAGCGGCTGCGCACGCGGCTCTCCTCGCTCAGCTCCGAGTACATGTTGGGAAGGGGCAGGATCGCCTTGGACGCGATGGCCCACTCGGTGACCATGATCGACAGCTCCCCGCGACGGCTCGAGATGACCTCGCCGCTCACGAACAGGTGGTCGCCGAGGTCGACGAGCTCCTTGTAGGACTGGAGGGACTCCTCGCCGACGGCGGCGAGCGAGACCATGGCCTGGATGCGACTGCCGTCACCGGACTGCAGCGTCGCGAAGCAGAGCTTGCCGGTGTTCCGGCTGAAGACGACACGGCCGGCGACGGCGGCGGTGACGCCGGTCTCGGCGCCGGCCTCCAGGTCGCCGAAGCGCTCGCGCAACGCCGGGATCGTGTCGGTGATCGGCAGGCTCACCGGGTATGGCCCGGCCGCAGCATCCGCCCGCTCCTCGATCAGGCGCTCGCGCTTGGCCAGGCGCACCGCCTTCTGCTCGAAGACGTCCTCTTCGGTCGGCTCGGGCGCGTCGGCAGGCGCGGTGGCGGGGGTGTCGGTCATCGGTGGGGCTCCTCGCGAAAGTCGCCGCCAAGTCTATCCGCGCCGCGTCGGGGCTCCCTGAGCCGGTCGCCGCCCTCAGCCGAGCTCGAGGGCTTGCCCCAGCGGCGCCCAGGTCACCCGGTCGCGCACGGCGGGCGGCGCGGCGTCGAAGACCTGGGCGGCCGCGGCCTCCTGCTCGGAGAAGTGGCTCCAGCCCTCGACATGCACGGGCACCGCGGTCCCGGGCTCGACGATGCCGATCAGCTCGACGGCGTCGCGGGCGTGCATCGTGTAGGCCAGGGGCCCCGAGATCGGGAACTTCACGGCCCCGACGTGCATGAGCGCGACGTCGGGCCGCATTCCCGCGACCGCACGGCGGAGTGCGCCGTACAGCACGGTGTCGCCCGTCATCCACAGCACCGGGCGGTCGGCACCCTCTGGCGTCAGCGCGAAGCCCACCGCGGGCCCGACGATCGGCCGCGTGAGCGGGGCCCCGTGACGGCCGGGCGTCGCGTCCACGCGCAGCGAGCGCCGCCCCGACCCCTGCAGGGTGGTGCTCTCGCCCGCCGCGAGTCCGCGGATGTCCGGATGATCGAGTGCTTTCGCACCGGCCCGCGTCGTGAGGACGGTGCCGACGCGGGCGAGAAGGGCCGCGCCGGCGTCGTCGAGGTTGTCGGCGTGCTGATGGTGGCTGAGCAGGACGACGTCGATCGGGCCGAGGTCGTCGACGGAGATCGCGGGTCCGGTCGTCTTCCGTGACGTCGTGCCGAACCCGAACGAGTAGGTGCGCCCGGGCGGGTCGAAGGTCGGGTCGGTGAGGATGCGCCAGCCCTCCCACTCCACGAGCGCCGTCGGACCGCCGATGCGTGTGACCCGCATGTCGCCTCCGGTCGTCTCAGCCGATGTAGATCTGCGCGCTGTCGATGAATCGGTGGCCCGCGACGCTCGCGGCGATGAGCGCGAGCGCGGGGCCCCGGTGGCCCTCGTCGACGGGAAGGAACGTCGCCGGATCGACCACGCTCAGGTACTCGAGCCGGATGCGCGGCTCGCCCATGAGCGCGGACTGGGCCGCCGCGATGCAGGCGTCCACGCCTCGGTCCGCGTTGGAAGCGGCCGCATCCAGCGCCGCAGGGAGGAGCCCCACGGCGGAGAGGTCGCGGTCCTCGAGCATCCCGACCCGCGTCGACACGGGCAATCCGTCGTCGCCGCGCACGGTCTCGACCGTCGCGACCTCCACGTCGAAGTACAGGTCGCGGATCATGCGGCGCACGAGGAAGATCCGCTGCGGGTCGCGCTCCCCGTAGACCGCGACATCCGGACGCACGAGATTCAGCAGTTTCGCCTCGACCGTGAGGAGGCCGTCGAAGTAGAACGGGCGGGCCCGGCCCTCGTAGCGCAGACCGAGATCGCCGGCGCTGACCTTCGTCGTCGCCGTGCCCGTCGGCAGCAGCTCGGCCGACTCGGGAGCGAAGACGAGGTCGACGCCGAGGGACGCGAGCAGACGCTCGTCGTCGTCGGGCGTGCGCGGGTAGGCCGCATACTCTGCGTGGGTCGCGAAGCGGAGCGGATTGACGAACACCGAGACCACCACGATGTCGGCGACCTCACGGGCGCGATGGACGAGGTCGATGTGGCCGTCGTGGAGGGCGCCGATCGTCGAGATGAGCGCGACCCGCGACCCTTCGGGCGCGGCGGCTCTGGCCTCGGTGAGTCGGGAGCGCAGCTCATCGACGGTGCTGATCATCCGTCGATCGTAGCGGTGGGGTCGATCGTGGGGCCGGACCCCGCGTCGGCCAGGGCGTGGTCGATCGTCGAGTGCACGAGCGCAGACAGGTACGCGCCCGGATGGGGGACGCCCGCCTCGGCCAGCAGTCCGGCCGACTGGCGCACGATCGACCGCGAGAACTCCGTGGCGGCGCCGACCCCCTCGGCGTAGGTGGGGCGGTCCTCCTCGGCGATCACGACCGGCTCGCAGCCCAGCTCGACGGCGAGCGCCTGCGCGATCGGGAGCACCGGCCCGGGCGCCGTGACGGCGGCGTACGCCGTGGCGAGCTGGCGCAGGTCCATCGACGTGCCCGTGAACACGAGTGCCGGATGCACCGCCAACGGGATCGCGCCCTGCGCCATCGCGGGCGCGAGCACCGCGGTCCCGTACGCGGGATCGGTGTGGAG
Source organism: Microbacterium sp. (assembly GCF_041909575.1). Lineage (GTDB taxonomy): Bacteria > Actinomycetota > Actinomycetes > Actinomycetales > Microbacteriaceae > Microbacterium. Next base: position 23,886 of record NZ_JAYRDE010000003.1, read on the forward strand.
CACGAGCTGACCCGGTTGCCACGCGTCGATCGCGGCGAGCCCGGCGACGAGGCCTTCCAGCTGATCGTGCGGCACCGCCAGGATCACGAGCTCGCTGCGGCGGACGACCTCCGCGGGCTCGAGCGTCGGCACGCCGGGAAGGACGGCCTCGACGCGCTCGGGGTCGGAGCCGGCGGTGATGCCGATCACCGCGTGATCGGCGTTGCGCAGCGCTGCACCGACGACCGGTCCGACCTTGCCCGCGCCGATGATGCCGATGCCGAGGCGCCCATCTCGGTTCACGCAGGCCCCCCCGAGTACGTGGCCGCGCCAGGCTGAGCCGCGGACTCCGTGGCCGCGCCGGACTGAGCGTCGGAGTCCGCAGCGGATGCCTCGGCCCAGCGGTGCGAGCGATCCCCGCCTGCGGCGAGCACGGCGCCGCGGGACGCATCCGCGAAGAGCCCGAGAGCGCGATCGCGGTCGATCGCGGAGAGGTTCGCGTACACCGGGCCGGTGACGACGTGAGCGCGCAGCGTCGCCACGCGCGACATCCGATCCAGCGGTCCCTGCTGCAGGGCGAGGCTCTGCAGGCGGGCGAGGGGCAGGATCGCGAGCCGGCGCCAGATGAGGCCCCGGCGCAGCAGCAGCAGGTCGCCGGTGAGGCGGAAGCCGTTGCGGCGATAGGACAGCGGCCGGATCCACCACGCACGGCGCGGGGTGTTGACGAAGGTGTCGGCGGCGCCGGGCCCGAGGATGCCCTCCTGCACGATGAGCGGCCACTCCGCCTCGGGCACCTGCGGCTGCAGCAGGCGCAGCACGCGCTCCACATCGGCGGCCGTGCCGACCGGCAGCGCGGTCGTGAACTGGTCGGTCGTGGTGTCGGCGGCGCTGCGTCCCGTCAGCCGGTTGATGCGGATCATCCACCAGCCCGCCGGGCGCCACAGGATCGGCTGCGTCACCTCGAGCGCGTGCACGCGGCCCGGCGGCACGATCTCGGTCACGGTGGTCAGCAGACCGAACGTGATGCGCACCCCGTCGGGGGTGGGAGCGATCGAGTAGCGCAGCGAGCGCACGATCGAGCGCACCCAGTACGCTGCGAAGCCGATGAGCGTGGGCACCATCGCGAACAGCAGCCACGTCACGCCCATCGACACCCCGACGCCCACCGCGACCGCCGCCGCGATGAGGGCGACCGTCGACATGCTCACGACATGGGATGCCACGAGCCGGCCGATCGGGATGCTGACGACGGACTCCGGCACGTCGACCGGCGCCTCCGGTCCCTCGATCAGCCCGGTGATCTCGCGTCCGACGGTCTGTCCGAGTGCGGCGAGCCGACCGTCGGGCCGCTGCGAGGCATCCCCTCCGGGACCTGCGGCGGCCGCGGCATCCGCCAGCCGTCGTCCCGACGCGAGCCGGAGGATGTCGGCGCGCACCGCCTCCGCGTTGGAGGTGGAGAGGTACTCCAGCTTGACGTTCGCATCGGCGCCGGCTCCGACGACCTCGAGCTTGGCCATGCCGAGCAGCCGGGCGATCATCGGGCGGGTCAGGTTGACGCCCTGCACACGGTCCAGCGGCGCGCGACGCTGAGTGCGGAACAGGATGCCGCTGCGCACCTCGACGTCGTCGTCGGTGATGCGGAAAGTGTGGAATCGCCACGACATGTAGAACACCGCGATGAGCACGAGGAGCACCCCGAGCACCGTGAGCGCCGCCACGAGGTAGAGGTTGTTCGCGACGATGAAGTCGATGGGGTCGCCGCCGCTGCTCTCCCATTCGGAGAGCTCGTCGTCGAGGTCGTTGCTCAGGCCGGGATCGAGCCACGGCAGGAACAGCACCAGGAGCCGGTCGCGCAGATTCGCCACCACGATGCCGACCACCACGATCAGGAACAGTCCGCCGCGCAGCAGGGGGGTGAGCGGGTGCAGGCGGTGCCACTCGCCGTCGCTGAGCGGCGAGCGCACGAGTTCGCGGGGCGGAACGTCGGGCGAGGGAACGGGATCGGTCATAGTCCGGTGCGCCGGCTCTCGGCGACGGCGACGAGGTGGTCGCGGAGCGTCTCGGCCGTGCCCTGCTCGAGACCCGGGATCACGACACCGGTGGCGGCCGCGGCGGTGACGAACTTGAGCTGCGCGATGCCGAAGCCCCGGTCGAGCGGCCCGTGCGTGATGTCGACGAGCTGCATGCGCCCGTAGGGCACCGCGACGAAGCGCTGCCACAGGATGCCGCGGCGGAAGACGAGATCGTCGTCGCGCAGCTGATAGCCGATGGACCGCGCCTGCCGGGGCAGGATCGCCAGCGTCCAGACCAGGATGACCGTGAGGATGCCGCCGGGAATCCACGCCCACGCCTGGTTCATGACGAGCGCGAGAACCAGGGTCGCGGCGACGACGACCAGCAGGAACGACCCGGTGGAGATGACCTGCACGCGCACGTACTTCGGCGAGATCTGGTGCCACACCCCCGCCTCGAGCGCGAGACGGTTCTCGGAGCGCGGCTCCGCGAGTCGCTCGTACGCGTCCGCGGACGGCTCAATGGCCGTGGATGCGGGGCTCGAGTCCGGGCCCGTCGTCTCCGGGCTGTTCGTCATCGTCGTCCTTCCGGATCGTGCACAGGTGCTCGGCGACGAGAGCCGCGACCACCAGCAGCGCGCCGCACACCGCGGTCGCGATCACCGTCGCCATCGAGCCTAGCGAGGGCGTGACGGGTCGGGTCCCGAGGAAGATCAGCAGCCCGATCGCCAGCCCGCCGATCCCGGCCCCGACGATGCTCGACGCCTTCGCCAGCATCGCCACGCGCACCGCCCGGAAGGGGTTGACCCGCGGGCCCCCTCCACCCCTGGTCGCCCGGCGGATCGGGACGGCGAGCGCGACCACCACGGCACCCAGGAGCACGAGGAGGATCGGCAGCGTCGCCGCCGGCGTGAACGTCGGCCGGCCGGCCGAGGTGAGCAGCTGGTCGACCAGGAAGCCCACGGCCACCCCGATCACGGCTGCGACGACGAGTATCCCCGCTCCGGTGCGCCTCATCCGGCGTCTCTCAGCCGTGCGAGGGCGGCGTCGACGCGCCCGATGCCCGGCAGTGTCGCGTCGGGGTCGAGCTGCAGCCACGGGGCCAGCACGAAGTCCCGCTCGGCGGCGCGCGGATGCGGCACCAGCAGGGCCGGGTCGTCGCTGACGAGATCGGCGTACGCGATGAGGTCGAGGTCGAGCGTGCGGTCTCCCCAACGCACCCGGCGCTCGCGACCGTGGCGCTGCTCGATCGCGTGCAGGAAGCCGAGCAGCACCGACGGGGCGAGCCGCGTCGTGACGATCGCCACGGCGTTCAGGTAGGCCGGAGCCGAGGCATCCGGGCCCTCCAGCGTAACCGCGACCGACTCCAGCGGAGCGGACGCCCGCACGGCCTCGACCAGGGGCAGGCGCCCGAGCTCGTCGATCGCCGCCGCCATCGTCCCCTCGCGGTCGCCGAGGTTCGTGCCGAGCGCGACGACGGCGTCGACGGGCGCGTGGCGCACGCGGACGCCCTCACCCTGGAAGCCCTGCGCGAGTCGACGGTTCATGCGTCGCCTCTTGTGCGGTCGATCGTGACCGAGACGTCGGCGAACGTCAGCGGGATGGGCGCCTGCGGCTTGTGCACGGTGACGCGGACGCCGTCCACGCGCGCGTCGCCGAGGAGATGGTCGGCGATGCGCGCGGCGAGCGTCTCGAGCAGGTCGACGGGCTCGCCGCCGACGATGCCCGCGATCTGCTCGGCCGCCTCGCCGTAGTGGACGGTGTCGGAGACGTCGTCGCTCGCGGCCGCGGGACGGGTGTCGAGGCGCAGGGTCACGTCGATCACGAAGTCCTGCCCGGTGCGACGCTCCTCGTCGTACACGCCGTGATACCCGAACACGCGAAGCCCGGTCAGCGTGATCTCGTCGGCGACGCCCATCGGCTCTCCCCCTCCCAGGCGCGCGCGATCCGCAGCGCGTCGACGGTCCCCGCGACGTCGTGGACGCGCACGCCCCAGACGCCCGCCTGCGCCGCCAGGACGCTCGTGACGGCCGTGGCGAGATCGCGGCGGCCCTCGTCGACGTCGCTCCCGTCGCCCTCTGACAGCGTCTCGGCGAGGAAGCGCTTGCGGCTCGTTCCGATGAGCACGCGCGAGCCGAGTCGGACGAGGCGTGCCGTGCCGTGCAGCGCCGCCCAGTTCTGGTCCCCGCGCTTGCCGAACCCGATGCCCGGGTCGAGGATGACGCGCGACGGGGCGATCCCGGCCGCCGCGGCGGCCTCCACGCGCCGGGAGAGCTCGCCCAGCACCTCGGCGGCGACGTCGGCGTAGTCGGCCTGCGCGTACATCTCGGCCGACGGTCCCCGCCAGTGGCCCAGCACGACATCCGCGTTCGTCGGCGCGACAGCGGCGAGCAGCTCGGGGTCGGCGAGGCCGCCCGACACGTCGTTCACGATGCGCGCCCCGGCCGCGACGGCGGCGAGCGCGGTGCCGGCGTTCATGGTGTCGATGCTCACGAGGCATCCGGCTTCGGCGAGCGCGCGGACCACGGGCACTGCGCGCTCCTGCTCGAGGGCGGGGTCGATCCGCTCGGCACCCGGACGCGTCGACTCGCCGCCCACGTCGAGGATGTCGGCACCCTCGCCGCGGAGCCTCAACCCGTGTGCGACGGCGGCCTCGGCATCCAGGTACCGTCCGCCGTCGCTGAAGGAGTCGGGCGTGACGTTCACGATGCCCATGACGAGCGTCATTCGCGGCCTCCGCCGTGCCCGCCCGACATGAGCGCGATGAGCTCGGCCCGTGCGACGGGAGCGGCGAGCTCGCCGCGCGCCGCGATCGTCACGGTCGAGGCATCCGACTGCTGGCCGCTGCGCATCGTCACGCACTCGTGCGACGCGTCGAGCACGACGAGCACCCCGCGGGTGTCGAGGGATGCCGCGATCGCGTCCGCGATCTGCTCGCCCAGGCGCTCCTGCACCTGCGGGCGGGACGACAGGACGTCGACGACCTTCGGCAGGGCGCCGAGCCCCACGACCTGCTCGCCCGGGAGATAGGCGATGTGCGCGTGCCCGCGGAAGGGCAGCAGGTGGTGCTCGCAGACCGAGCGGAAGCGGATGTCGCGCAGCATCACCGCGCCGGACGGAAGGGTGTCGGGGGCAGGGCCCCGGGCGACCGAGATGGTGTGCGCGAGCGGGGCCGCGGCATCCGCTCCCACGCCCGAGAAGAACTCGGCGTACGCGTCGGACACGCGCTGGGGTGTCAGGCGGAGGCCGGGGCGATCGGGATCCTCTCCGATCGCCTCGAGCAGTTCACGCACGAGCGCGGCGACGCGCTCACGATCGACGGCCACGGGCCGAGCCTACGCGGTCGCGGGACGCGCCTGACCGGTCGGGCGACGCTTGGCGGCCTTCTCGGTCGCCGGCTGCTCCGCCTCGGTCTGCGCCACTGCGCCGACGGGCTCGCCGCGCACCGGCACCTCGACCGGCGGCAGAACCGACACGGGGCGCTGCTCGCTCGAGAGCCACTGCGGGCGGGGAGGGAGGCGCTTGATCTCCTCGAAGATCTCGGCGATCTCGAGGTGGTCGAGGGTCTCCTTCTCGAGCAGCTCCAGCGCGAGCCGGTCGAGGATCTCGCGGTTCTCGTTGATCACGTGGTAGGCCTCGTTGTGCGCCTGCTCGATGAGACCGCGCACCTCGGTGTCCACGCGCTCGGCGACGCGCTCGGAGAAGTCGCGCCCGTGGCCCATGTCGCGGCCCATGAAGACCTCGCCCGACGACGCACCGAGCTTGACGGGCCCGACGTCGGTCGTCATGCCGTACTCGGTCACCATCTTGCGGGCGATGTTCGTCGCCTTCTCGATGTCGTTCGAGGCGCCGGTGGTCGGGTCGTGGAACACGATCTCCTCGGCGACGCGGCCTCCCATCGCCCAGGCGAGCTGGTCCTGCAGCTCGTTGCGGGTGATGGAGTACTTGTCGTCGAGCGGCATCACCATGGTGTAGCCGAGGGCCTTGCCGCGGGGCAGGATCGTGATCTTCGTGACCGGGTCGCTGTGGTTCATCGCGGCGGCGACCAGGGCGTGACCGCCCTCGTGGTAGGCCGTGATGAGCTTCTCCTTGTCCTTCATCACACGCGTGCGGCGCTGCGGGCCGGCGATCACGCGGTCGATGGCCTCGTCGAGAGCACGGTTGTCGATGAGCTGCGCGTTGGAGCGCGCCGTCAGCAGAGCGGCCTCGTTGAGGACGTTCGCGAGGTCGGCTCCCGTGAAGCCCGGGGTCTTGCGCGCGCCGACCTCGAGGTCGACGCCGTCGGCGAGCGGCTTGCCACGGCCGTGGACCTCGAGGATCCGCTGACGGCCCCGGAGGTCGGGCGCGTCCACGCCGATCTGACGGTCGAAGCGGCCCGGACGCAGGAGCGCCGGGTCGAGGATGTCGGGACGGTTCGTGGCCGCGATGACGATGACGTTCGCCTTGGGGTCGAAGCCGTCCATCTCGACGAGCATCTGGTTCAGCGTCTGCTCGCGCTCGTCGTGGCCGCCGCCCATGCCGGCGCCGCGGTGGCGGCCGACGGCGTCGATCTCGTCGATGAAGATGATCGCCGGGGAGGTCTCCTTGGCCTGGTTGAACAGGTCGCGCACGCGGCTCGCGCCGACGCCGACGAACATCTCGACGAAGTCCGAGCCCGAGATGGAGTAGAACGGCACGCCCGCTTCACCGGCGACAGCCCGGGCCAGGAGCGTCTTTCCGGTTCCGGGAGGGCCGTAGAGCAGCACGCCCTTCGGGATGCGGGCGCCGACGGCCTGGAACTTCGCGGGGTCCTTGAGGAAGTCCTTGATCTCCTCGAGCTCCTCGATGGCCTCGTCTGCGCCGGCGACGTCGCCGAAGGTGACCTGCGGCATCTCCTTCGTCACGAGCTTGGCGCGCGACTTGCCGAACTGCATGACCTTGCTTCCGCCGCCCTGTGCGCTCGAGAGCAGGAACCAGAACAGCAGGCCCAGCAGCAGGATCGGCAGGAGCAGTGAGATGAAGCCGTCGAACCACGTCGCGCGCGGCACGGCGTCGTCGAACCCGTCCGCGGGATCGGCGGCGTCGATCGCGGCGACCACCTCGTCGGCGCGTGCCTGGACGTAGTAGAACTGCACGTCCTTGGCGCCCTCGTACTCGTCGGAGAGCTTCATGTCCACGCGCTGATCGCCGTCGGTGTTCAGCACCTCGACGACCGTGTCGCCGCCGAGCAGCTCGAGACCCTCCTGCGTCGAGATCTGCTTCGCGCCGCCCAGGCTCGAGATGAGCGTGAACCCCACGATGAGGAAGACCCCGATCAGGAGGACGTAGAAGAGCGGGTTGCGGGTGATCTTCTTGAAGTCCATGGTGCGGGCGCGCGCCCGGTCCCTTTCGTCGACGAACCCGCCGCGCGGCGGACGGATGCCTCGCAAACGGTGGAATCAGGGTATCCCCTGGCTCCTATGCCCCGTCTGTGCATTCGCCGACGGCGTAAGCCGACGCCGAATCGGTTGTGCCGACGGCGTAAGCCGGGGTACTCAGGAATACACGTGGGGGGCGAGCACGGCGACGTCGCGGAGGTTGCGGTACCGCTCGTCGTAGTCCAGGCCGTAGCCGACGACGAATTCGTTCGGGATGTCGAACCCCACGTACTTGCAGTCGACCTCGACCTTCGCGGCATCCGGCTTGCGCAGCAGCGCGAAGACCTCGATGGAGGCCGCCCCGCGGGACTCGAAGTTCTCCAGCAGCCAGCTCAGCGTGAGGCCGGAGTCGATGATGTCCTCGACGATGAGCACGTGCTTGCCGTGCAGGTCGGTGTCGAGGTCCTTGCGGATCTGCACGACACCGCTGGACTTCGTGCCGGCACCGTACGACGACACCGCCATCCAGTCCATCGGCGCGCTCTTCGGCAGCGTGCGCGAGAAGTCGGCCATCACCATGATCGCGCCCTTGAGCACCCCCACCAGCAGGAGATCCTTGCCGTCGTAGTCGGCGGCGACGCGGGCGCCGATCTCCTCGAGCTTCTCCAGGATCTGCTCCTCGGTGACGAGGATCTCGGTCAGTTCGCTCTGGATGTCCGCCGCGCGCATGGAGAGAGTCTAGGCGGATCGTCCGGGGTGCCCGATGCGCGGTCGAACCGGCGAGCGGGGCTACGCGTCCTGGCGGGCGGTGAACTCGATGCGTCCGCCCACGCGCCGGGCGCGGCATCCGGGCAGATCGAGAGGTCCTTGTCCCGACCAGTCCGTCACCAGCCGTGCCACCTCGAGGGTCTGCAGGCGCGTGAGGCTCTGGTGGAACTCGCTGGCCACGACGTGACGGATGATCCGGTGGCGCAGCGCGGCCGGGTTCGCGGCGAGCGCCCCGACCGAGACGGAGATGCCCGCCTCGACGTGCTCCACGATGTCCTCGATCGTCTCGTCGATCATCTCGTCGAAGGCCTCGGCATCTTCGCGCAGCTGGGCGGCGGTGCGAGCGAGAGCCTCGGCGATGCCCGGGCCGAGCTCTGCCTCGAGGACCGGCAGCACCGTCCGGCGCACGCGCACACGGGCGTAGGACGGATCGGCGTTGTGCGGGTCGTCCCACGGCTCGAGCGCCTCCGCGGCGCACGCGGCGCGGGTGACGGCGCGCCGCACGCCGAGCAGGGGGCGCAGCAGCGCGATCCCGTCGAGGTCGCCGGCGGCGGCCATCCCCTGGAGGCTCGTGGCCCCGGCCCCGCGGGCCAGCCCGAGGAGCACCGTCTCGGCCTGGTCGTCGAGGGTGTGGCCGGTGAGGACGGCGACGGCACGAAGAGCGGATGCCTCGTCCCTCAGCGCCCGGTACCTGGCCGCGCGGGCAGCGGCCTCCGGCCCGCCGCCGGGCTCGACGGCGACCCGCACGACCCTGGCGTCGAGGCCGAGGCCCCGGGCCTGCCCGGCTGCGGCGGCCGCAGCATCCGCCGATCCCTGCTGCAGGGCGTGGTCGACGGTCACCGCCACGGCGGTCAGCCCGGCCTTCTGCGCCTCGAACGCGGTCGCGGCGGTGAGCGCGAGCGAGTCGGCGCCGCCCGACAGTGCCACGACGACGACCGAGCCCTCGGCGAGGCCGGCCAGCGCCTCGCGCACGGCGCGCCGCACCTCGGCGACGGCGGGGTCGAGTCCGGGCCTGCGGTCGGTCATGCGCCCACGCTACCCGCGACCCCCGGACCATAACTCCTGCACAACGGGCGTCGGCCGGGGCGATTGCGCCCCGCACCCGCCCCGAACCGGCCCGCGCGCACCGAAGTGCAGGAGTTATGGGCCGGGCGGTGCGACCGAGATGCGGGCGTTATGGGCCGGGCAGGCGCGACTAGGCTGGTCCGCGGCATCCCACCGTCTTCCGAAGGAGTACCACCATGGGCGCGTACGACGCCGTCATCGAGATCCCGCGCGGCAGCCGCGTGAAGTACGAGGTCGACCACGGCACCGGCCGCGTGTTCCTCGACCGCATCCTCTACACCGCGTTCGGCTACCCGACCAACTACGGCTTCTTCGAGAACACACTCGGCGAGGACGGCGACCCGCTGGACGTCCTGGTGCTCCTCGACTTCGACCTCGCTCCCGGCGTGCTCGCCTCGGTCCGCCCGGTCGGCGTGCTGAAGATGAGCGACGAGGCCGGCGGCGACGACAAGGTCGTCGCGGTGCTCGGCAAGGACCCGCGCTGGGCGCACATCCAGGACGTCGCCGATATCCCGGAGTACACCCGCAAGGAGATCGAGCACTTCTTCGAGCACTACAAGGACCTCGAGCCGAACAAGTGGGTCAAGGTTGACGAGTGGGCCGGCGCCGCTGAGGCGGAGCGTCTCGTCGGCGAGGCGTTCGACCGCTTCAAGGAGCACGAGGGCGAGACCCGCACGCAGGGTGAGGGCGTCGCCCCCAACACCCTCTGAGACCTGTCAAGAGATGAAGAGCGGATGCCTCGGCATCCGCTCTTCGTCGTCTCGGGGTCAGACCGAGATGCCCCGGGCTCCCATGAACGGGCCCGGATCGACCGGGACCCCGTTGACGTAGACCTCGAAGTGCAGGTGGCAGCCGGCGGAGGCTCCGGTGTTGCCCTCGCTGGCGATGAGCTGTCCCGCGTTGACCCACTGGCCCGAGCGCACGAAGATCCCGCCCGGACGGATGTGCGCGTAGCCGGTGCCGACGCCCCCGCCGTGCTCGATGCGGATGTAGTTGCCGTAGCCGCCGGCGTTCCAGCCGGCGTAGAGGACGGTGCCCGAGGTCGCGGCGTAGATGCCCGCGCCGCAGCCGGCGGCCAGGTCGACCCCGCGATGGAACCCGGAGGTGCAGTAGCCGTTGCCGCAGATGACGCTGCGGGGACCGTAGCCGGAGCTGTGCCAGCCCGCGGACGGGCGGGCCCAGCCGGAGCCCACGACGCCGCCGCCAGTACCGCCGCCGCCTCCGCCGCCTCCGCCGCCCTGGTTGAGCTTCTCGGCCTCTTCGCGGGCGCGGCGCTCGGCCTCTTCCCGCGCCCTGCGCGCTGCCTCCTCGCGGGCGCGGACGCCCGCCTGGTACTGGGCCACGGTGCGCTTGGTCTTGTCCGCGAGCGCGTCGAGCTGCGCCTCGAGCTCGACCTGCTTGCTCTGCTGCGTCTCGAGGGCCGCCTGCGCCTCCTCGGCCGCGCGCTGGGAGGCGAGCATCTTCTCCTGCGCGATCTGCTGGAGCCGGTCGCGCTCGGCGCGCTGCACCTCGGCCTGGTCGGAGAGGCTCTGGGCGGAGTCCCGCGCGGTGACCGCCTCGGCGTAGACCGCCTGGTTGCGCTCGACGAGCTTGTCCATCGTGCCGAGACGTGCGAGCAGGTCGTCGGCGCTCGCGGCGGAGCCGGCGAAGAAGAGCTGGAGCGACGTGTCGTCGCCGCCGTTGCGGTAGAGCTGGGCGGCGACGCGGCCGGCCTTGTTCGCCGCGTCGACGGCCGTCCGGGCCTGCTCGTCGGCCTGCTGCTGGAGCTGCTCGCTGCGGTACGCCGCGTCGAAGTACTCCTCCTGCGCGACGAAGAACTCGGTCGCGGCCTGCTCGGCGAGTGCCTGCTTGGCGGCGACGTCGTCGGCGAGCGCCTTGATGAGGCCCTTGATCTTGGCGACCTGCGCCTGCTTCGCGGCCTGGTTCGACTTGGCGCGCACGACGTCGTCCCACGACGGGTAATCGGCGGCGAACGCCGGGGCGATGAGCGGTCCGCCCACGGCGCCGATGCCCGCGAGGGCGATCGCGCCGATCCCGAGCGCACCGCGGCGGCTCAGCTGCGGCCAGAGCTGTCGGCGCTCGCGAGGCGACGGCGCGCAGCCGCACTCGTCGAGGGCGTCGTCGGTCTCCACCGGGCCTCCCCTCGCGACGTCAACGTCTTTCACACTAGCAACAACAGTCACATCTGCAAGCGATGACAGACCATGGGTGTCACCGCTTCGGGCGAGCGGGTACACGGCCAGTGTCATCCCGGACCTCGCAGTTCACAAGGGCGCCACGCCCTGGATTGGCGCATTCGCCATCGATTGCGTATGCTTGACCCTCGGTAAGCGTGAGCCCCCGGGTTCACCCGGCCCCATCGTTTAGCGGCCTAGGACGCCGCCCTTTCACGGCGGTAGCACGGGTTCGAATCCCGTTGGGGTCACTCCAACACACAACTTAACAAGCATGGCCCTGTAGCGCAGTTGGTTAGCGTGCCGCCCTGTCACGGCGGAGGTCGCGGGTTCAAGTCCCGTCAGGGTCGCTCCAAGCGACGGGCCCTTCTCGGAGGGCCTTTCGTCTCGGACGCGGCGAACGAGTCACATCACCGCCGCGCGGCTCTGTAGCTCAGTTGGTAGAGCGTTCGACTGAAAATCGAAAGGTCACCGGATCGATGCCGGTCGGAGCCACTGAAACCCTCTCCTAGCTTCTACATGGAGGGGGTTTCTTCATGTTCGGGCCGCGCCGATGCGCCCGCCCAGGACGCCCGGCGCCGCCATTCGGCGCGGCGCGGCGGGGCGTCACCATTCGGCGCGGTGGAGCTGCGGCGGCGGAGTTGCGGCCGGCTCAGACGAGGAGCGGATGTCGGAACCTCAAGAAATGCTGAAGTTCCTGGATTCAGGGGTGTCCCCCATATGGGGGACAAGGTACATTTGACCTTGTTGCGGATCCCGGGCCTCTGGGGACAAGACTACTGGGGAGTCCGGCCCGAGGTTCGCATCACGCAGGGGGAACGCGGTCTGGGGCCGCGGGATCTTTCCGCATTGGGGAATGCGGACGGCCTCCTCGATGGCCCTGGTTTGACCAGCCGTCGAGGAGGCCGACATCTTTTCGCGCCGGACCGCGGCCGAAAGGCACCGTCAGCGCTCGGCGAGCATCTCCTGCATGCGGACGATCTCGATGTTCTGATCCGCCTCGACGTGACGGGCGAAGGCGTCGATTTCGGGCTCCTGCCCGCCGCCAGAGGCGTAGAGGTCCGAGACCATTTGAACGGCGCCCTCATGGTGCCGGATCATGGACGCGAGGAAGAGCTCGTCGAACGCGTCGCCCTCCGCCGCCTCCAGCTGAGCGAGCTCGTCGTCGGTGAGCAGGCCAGGCATGGACTGCGCGTCGTGCGCGTGATCGCCGTCCGGGTCGCGCACGGGCTCACCCCGCTTCTGCAGCCACGTCTCGAGCTGCGTGATCTCATCCGTCTGGCTGACCTGCATGCGCTCCGCGAGGAGGCGGATGTCGCCGTCCGTGGTGCGCTCCTCGACGTAGCCGGTCATCTGGATGGCCTGCGAGTGGTGATGGAGCATGTCCCGCACGAACAGGACGTCCTCTTCGACGTAGTCGATCGTGCCGAGGCCCGCCGCCTCGCTCGGCGAAAGCGTGCGGTTGGGTTCTCCGGGAGCACCCAGCTGCACGACCGGCGTGCTCGGGAGCGGGGCGGGCTCGTCCTCGCCGGCGGTGCACCCGGCCAGGCCGACAGCCAGCAGAGCACTTGAAACGATGACCAGCAGCCGCACCTTCGCCATGTCTACCTCTCGTGGGGATCGCTCCATCATGCGCTCCCGGAGCACGCATCCCAAGCCTTGGAAACACAGATTCGATTGCTCGACCGCTAGCGCGGAGTCTGGGCCGACCGATAGGTTGCCAGAAACAACTGGATATCGGTGCTGTATGCGAAGTGCGCGACGCCCCTGGGGGAACTCGTGCGGAATGCGCTTCGACCTGGGGAATCAATCCACATATCGATGATGCGATGAAGACGACCAGGGAGGGCCCCACCGCATGAACGCACACTCACCCCACACGTCGAGATGGCGGGCGCGAACGCTCGCCGCCGTCGGAGCGCTGGCGCTCGGACTCTCGATGATGGCTGCGGGAGCGGCATCCGCCGACACCGAGTCCGACCCCCGCGAGGGCCTGTCGGCCGGACTCCACGACGCCGGGCAGGCGGCCAGCAACATCGCACTGCTGTCGGCCCAGCAGAAGACCAGCCCGTTCACCATCAACTCCGACCTCGCGTTCACGGGTGACTACGCCGTCGCCGGCAACTACTACGGGTTCCAGATCTACGACGTCAGCGACCCCGCCGCACCGGAGCTCACGGGCACGTTCGTCTGCCCGGGCGGCCAGGGCGACGTCTCGGTCTACGGCGACCTGCTCTTCATGTCGGTGGAGTCGTCGCCGGGCCGCCTCGACTGCGGCACGCAGACCACGCCGACGACCGACCCCCAGAGCTTCCGCGGCGTGCGGGTGTTCGACATCAGCGACATCACCAACCCGGTGCAGCTCACCGCGGTCCAGACCTGCCGCGGCTCGCACACCCACACGATCGTCGAGGACCCCGACGACACCGAGAACGTCTACGTCTACGTCTCGGGCACCGCGGGCGTCCGCTCGTCGGCCGTCCTCGCCGGCTGCACGGGTCAGCCGACGTCCAACACGCTCGAGGCGCACCTCGACGCCAACGGCGACCCCATCCTCTCGTCGCGCTTCCTCGTCGAGGTCATCAAGGTGCCGCTCGCGGCTCCCGAGACCGCCGCGGTCGTCAACGAGGCGCGCCTGTTCACGGATGCCGCGACCGGCAGCCCCGCAGGACTCTGGCCCGGCGGCAGCCACGGTGCGGGACTGCAGACCACCTCGGCGACCGACGCGTGCCACGACATCACCGCCTACCCCGAGATCGGCCTGGCCGCCGGCGCCTGCGAGGGCAACGGCATCCTGATCGACATCAGCGACCCGGTGAACCCGGTGCGCCTGGATGCCGTGACCGACCCGCGCTTCGCGTACTGGCACTCGGCGACGTTCAACAACGACGGCACCAAGGTCGTCTTCACCGACGAGTGGGGCGGCGGGAGCAGCCCGCGCTGCCGCGACATCGATCCGCTGAACTGGGGCGCCAACGCCATCTTCGACATCGTGGACGGCAAGCTCGAGTTCCGCAGCTACTACAAGATGCCCGCGGTGCAGACGGCGCAGGAGAACTGCGTGGCCCACAACGGCTCGCTCATCCCGGTTCCCGGTCGCGACATCATGGTGCAGGCCTGGTACCAGGGCGGACTGTCGATCTTCGACTTCACCGACAGCGCCAACCCGGTCGAGATCGCGTACTTCGACCGCGGCCCGATGAGCGCGACCAGCCTCGTCACGGGCGGCTACTGGTCGACGTACTGGTACAACGGCAACGTGTTCGGCAACGAGATCGGGCGCGGCTTCGACAGCCTCGGCCTCCAGCCGAGCGAGTACCTGAGCGAGAACGAGATCGCCGCTGCCGGCGAGTACCGGCTCGACGAGTTCAACGCACAGGCCCAGCCGCGGTACACGCACGCACCGAGCTTCGCCGTGGTGCGCGCGTACATCGATCAGGCCGAGCGGGACGGCAGCCTGTCCGGAGCCGCCCTGACCGAGGTGCGCAAGCACGTCGACCAGGCCGAGAAGCTCTCGGACGGCCCGTCGAACCCGCGCTCCGTCAAGGCGCAGCTCGACAACGCCGCTCGCAAGTCCGGCCTGCCGGGCTCGGAGGTCCAGCTGGCGCTCACGGCGCTCGCCGGCACCTTCAGCTGATCCGGCCGGGGAGCCGACTCCCCGCAGGGCCCGGCGGTCTTCGGACCGCCGGGCCCTGCGTCGTACACGGGCGGCGCGGCCGGGTGTCAGTCGAGCGTGATGTCGACCTGGATCTCGGCGGCGAGGCGCTCGATCTCATCCGCGACGGCGGCGACGTCGACGCCCGCCGGAGCAGCGGCCACGACGGTGGCCTCGAACAGGCGGCCGCCGGCCATCGCGGCATCCTTCGTCTCCGTCGTCATGCGGTCGATGCTCACCCCCTGCGCACTCAGCGCGGCCGACAGCTCCCGCACGATGCCGGGATGGTCGTTGCCGAGCACGTGCAGCACGAGCTGCTGGCGGGCGGCGGGAGCGGCATCCGTCCCCGCCTGCACCGCAACGGTGTGGAGGCCGTCGAGCCCCGAGAGCGCGGCGCGCAGCGCGTCGGCCTTCTCCGCGGGCACCGAGACCTCCACGATCCCGGCGAAGGCTCCGGCGAGCTCGGCGAGCTGGCTGGTCTCCCAGTTGCCGCCGTGCGTGGCCACGACGTCGGCGACGGCGGCGACGATGCCGGAGCGGTCGCTGCCGACCACGGTGAGCACGAGAGTAGTCATGGGCCACAGCGTACCCACCGGCCGCTCTCCGGTCAGGCCCGAGGGCGGAGCTCCTCGGGCGCCGGGAACGGCAGCCGGAATCGATCGAGGTCGGCGCCGACCGCCGAGGCCGCGCCGAACTCGTCCCCGACGACGGTGACGCCCCGGGGGCTCGCCTCGGAGATGCGCACCGGGCGCTCCGTGCCGTCGTCGAGCCGCAGCATCCAGCGGTCCGCGAGGTAGCCGATGCCGAGATCCTCCAGCAGCTCTTCGGCGTCGAGCCAGTCGATGGGTGCGTCGGTCCGCTCGCGGCCCAGCAGGTCGAAGACGCGGAAGCCGTCGCCGTCGGCCCGCATCCATCCGAGGACTTCGCCGTCGGGGCGGCGGTGTTCGATCCAGTCGGAGGGCAGCACGGGCGCGAGCCTAGCAACGACGCCGGACGCGCCGCATTTCGGTTGCCTCTTCCGGCACGTGCGCTTCTCTGGCTAGAATCGACTCACGTTCACCGAACGTTCACGGTTGCGCGACATCCGACTTGGGGCCGGATGAAGCGTTGATGTATCACCAGCGCAGCCGTTGGACTCGGAGAACTTATTCGTAGGGGGGCCTACGAACCACTGGGGAAAATCTGGGGATGCATCGATGATTCGATGGTCGCGCGATTTCGCGCATTTGCAAGAAGAGGACAGGCTGTGAGCGCCGTCGAGAGCGCTCTGCCGACGGGGCTGCGGGCACTTGGGGTGCCCGGGCTGACTGCCGTCGCGCCGTCGTCGCCGCTCGATCGAGAGTTCACGGGTGCGCGCGTTTCGCCGCGATCCACCCCGATCCTCGAAAGACGGCTGCTGTGGGAGCGCCGCTACGTGCGACGTCTGCGCATCACGGACGCCGTGATCGTGCTGCTCGCGACTGCGCTCACGCCTGTCTTCCAACTTCTGGTCGTCGCACCGGGCCTGCTGGCGAGCGATCCGTGGATCGTGGCGCGGATCCCGGCGGTGACGGCGGCCTTCTGGCTGCTGGTGCTCGCCGCGTTCCACACGCGTGACCGCGAGATCACCGGCTCGGGCGCCACCGAGTACAAACGGGTGGCGCACGCGTCGGGTCTGACCTTCGGCATCCTGGCGATCGCCTTCGTCGTCTTCCAGTGGCAGGGCATCCGCGCGCAGCTCATCTTCGCTGCGCCGATCGGGCTGCTCGCGCTGCTGATCGGGCGCTGGTCCTGGCGTCGCTGGCTGCACCGGCAGCGCCGCTTCGGCCACTACACCTCGCGCACTCTCGTCGTGGGCGGCCACGACGACGTCGAGTACGTCATCCGCACACTGCAGCGCGACGGCCAGCTCGGCTACCTCGTGGTCGGCGCGACCATCGCCGACTCGTCCGACCGGGCGATCACCGTCGACGGGATGTCGTACGAGTCCATCGGCAGCATCGACAGCGTCGCCCGCACGGCGACCGACGTCGGCGCCGACTCGATCATCATCGCGAGCCGGCCCGACGCCGACCCCGAGTACATCAAGCGTCTCAGCTGGGAGATCGAGGGCACGGCATCCGAGCTCATCCTCTCCAGCCGGCTGGCGGATGTCGCGGGTCCGCGCATCTCGCTGCGGCCCGTCGACGGCCTGCCGCTGATCCACGTGAAGATCCCGCGCTTCGAAGGCGGGCGGCTCGCGCTCAAGCGCACGATGGATGCCGCGGTCGCCGTCGTCGCACTGGCCTTGTTCGCGCCGTTCGCGATCATCATCGCCGCGGCGATCCTGCTCGAGGACGGCGGGCCGGTGTTCTTCACGCAGAAGCGCGTGGGCCGCGATGGGCGGGAGTTCCGCATCCTGAAGTTCCGCTCGATGCGCACGGACGCCGAGCAGCGGCTCACGGCGCTGCTCGCGGCGAACGAGGGCTCCGGACCGCTGTTCAAGATGAAGGAGGACCCGCGGGTGACGCGGGTCGGCCGCATCCTGCGCAAGTTCTCGCTCGACGAGGTGCCGCAGTTCTGGAACGTGCTGATCGGCGACATGAGCATCGTCGGGCCGCGTCCTCCGCTGCCGCGCGAGGTGCGCGCCTACGGCGGCACGGTCTTCCGGCGCCTGTACATCAAGCCCGGCATCACGGGTCTGTGGCAGGTCAGCGGACGCAGCGACCTGTCGTGGGAGGAGAGCATCCGGCTCGACCTGCGCTACGTCGAGAACTGGTCGGTGATGAACGACCTCATGATCATGTTCAGGACCGTGCACGTCATGGCCCATCCGAAGGGAGCGTACTGACCTATGGAGTCGGAGAAGACGGGGCTTCGTGCCGACTCGAGGGATCGCACGCTCACCGTGGCGATGATCGGAACCCGCGGCGTTCCCGCCGCCTACGGCGGCTTCGAGACCGCCGTCGAGGAGGTGGGTCGCCGGCTGGTCGAGCGCGGCCACCGGGTCACGGTCTACACGCGCGGCTCGGAGTCCCGCGACCCGGAGTACCTGGGGATGCGCGTGGTGCACCTGCCCGCCCTGCCTCAGAAGCAGCTCGAGACGCTCAGCCACACCGGATTCTCAGCGCTGCACGCGATGGTGAACCGCCGGCCCGACGCCGCGTTCGTCTTCAACGCCGCCAACGCGCCGTTCCTCCCGCTGCTGCGGGCACGGGGCATCCCGACCGCGCTGCACATGGACGGACTCGAATGGCGGCGGTCCAAGTGGGGCGCACGGGGCAAGGCCTACTATCGCTGGGCCGAGCAGTTCGGCGTGCGCACCGCAGACGCGCTGATCGCCGATGCCCCCGGCATCTCCGACTACTACGCCGACCAGTTCGGGGTTCCGACGGAGCTCATCCGGTACGGCGCGCCGATCCTCGACTCCGCGCCCGCTGACGGCATCCGCGAACTCGGACTCGAGCCCGGCGGGTACCACCTGGTCGTGGCGCGGTTCGAGCCGGAGAACCACGTGCTCGAGATCGTCGAGGGCTATCGCCGCAGCGATGCGCGGCGGCCCCTCGTGGTCGTCGGCTCGGCCCCGTACAGCGCCGCCTACACGCAGTCGATCCGCGACGCGGCGGGGACCGACCCGCGCATCCGCTTCCTCGGAGGCGTCTACGACCAGGAGCTCCTCGACGCGCTCTACTTCCACGCGATGACGTATGTGCACGGCCACTCGGTCGGCGGCACCAACCCGTCGCTCCTCCGCGCGATGGGCGCCGGCACGGCCGTCGTCGCCTACGACGTTTCCTTCAACCGCGAAGTGCTGGCGGAGGACGCGTGGTTCTTCGAGGACGAGCACGACATCGCGATGCACTTCACCGCGCTGGAGTCGGATGCCTCGGCCGTGGCCGGGCTCGGAGACCGGGCCCGCGTGCGCGCGCGCGACGAGTTCCGCTGGGACGACGTCGCCGCCGCGTACGAGAGCCTCGCGCGGCGACTCGCCAAGGGCGCCTCGGTGCACCCTGAGGCGCGTCGTGCGACCCGCCGGGCCGAAGAATGGGACTTCGGCGTGCGGGAACCGGTGACGGTGGGCTGACGCGTCAGAGCCGCCGGCCGATGCGCGGTCGCGCGCTGCCGTGCCCCTAGGCTCGGAGCGCGGCGAGTGGCGAACTCGCGGGACAAGGAGTGGCAGGCGTCATGCAGACCGACCGAGGCCCGAGGCCGCTTACGTTCGTCACGATCACCTACCGGGCCGAGGACACCCTTCAGCTGCTGCAGGCGCGGTCGCTGGGGCTGTATGCCCGACCCGAGGATGTGGCGTCCGTCATCGTCATCGACAACGGGGTCCCCCGGATGTCGCGTCGCACACGCCGTCGCCTCCGGGACGCTTACGGACCGCTGGCCGATCGCGTCCGCATCGTCCCGCGCTCCGAACTCGGCAACGACGTGGCGTCATCGGGCTGGATGAGCCAGCAGGTGATGAAGCTCGCCGCCCACAGCATGGTCGAGACACCGACCTACATCCTGCTCGACGCGAAGAACCACCTGATCCGCCCGGTTGCCGTCGGCGACTTCCTTGCGGAGGACGGCCGCGCACGCACCGGATTCCACAGCTATCGCGACCATCCCCTGCTTCCTCGGGTGCGCCGGGTGCTGGAGTATCTCGATCTCGACCAGAGCGCGGTCGACCGGTTCCCCCCGACCTCGACGCCGTTCGTCATGCACCGCGAGGTGGCCGGGTCCCTCGTCGAGGACATCGAGCGGTCATCTGGGCGGGCGTTCGCCGCCGAGTTCGTGCGGGCCGACCTCACCGAGTTCCCGCTCTACTCGGCCTGGCTCCTCCGTCGCGACGGGGGCTGGGACCGGACGTACGTCGACGACGCCATCCAGTCGCCGACGGTCTGGGGAGGGGGCGCCACGCGGAGCGGCGTGGACCACGCGATCGAACAGGCGAGGGCGTCGGATGCCCCCGCCTTCGGCGTGCACCGCCGGGCCCTCCACCGTCTGGACGACGAGGGCCTGCGGGTGCTCGCGGCGTTTCTGACCGAACGCCGACTCGTCTCCGACCCAGCGGAGTTCCGCAGCCTCCGGCGTACCTTCCAGCGGCAGTACGGTGCGGAGATCCTCAGGGCGCGGGTTGCCTCACGTCTCCGCGCGCGGCGCTCCTGAGGACCGGCGACGTCACGCGCTTGCGCTGAGAAAGTGGCTTACCTGATCGTGCAGGTCGCGGACGAGGCCGCGCGACTCCTTGAGGACGCGGGTGTGCCGACGGGTCGAGTCGTGGTGAACATCGGGAACGTCCCGCGGATCGTCGTGCGCGGACCACGGGAAGCGTAGGCCGGTCTGCTGCGGCATCCGCACCCGCCCCCTCCGCCGGTCGAGGATCTCCGCGTAGTCCGCCAGCGTCGCGGGCCCTCTGCCGTCTGCCAGGACTCGCCTGCGTTCACCCTCTTCCAGCGGCGGCGCGCCCAGAGCGACCGCCTCTTTCAGGGTGAAGGTGCGCCCGCGCGTCCTCGGCTGCATCCGGGCGACGCGCGCACGCTCCTCACGCGACGCGGCGATGATGAGATCGTGCTCGTCGAGGTCTGCGTGCGCGATCTGCGTCGACACGTGACTCGCAGCGGATGCCGCGCCCTCCGTGCCCGGGTCGATCAGCGACGCAGCCAGCCGGCACATGGGGTGCTGCCGGACGACGGAGATGCCCCGGCTGCGAACGGCCCACTCGGTGCCGTCGACACTCCCGGATCCCTCTTCAACGAACGTCGCTGCCATGAACGGCGACCGGCAGACGTTGGCCGCGCATACGAAGAGCACCCGGTTCGACATCTTCCTCCTCCACGATGTATGACGCCCACCGTACCCCGGCTGGCAGGGTGGGTGCGGATGCTCTGTCAAACTGACTCGATGACGTCGTCCACCGTTCTCGTCGCCCATCCGGGGTCCGAACTCTACGGATCCGACCGCGTACTGCTCGACAGCGTCATCGGGCTGGTCCGCTCCGCGGATCGAGTCGTCGTCACCCTGCCCGAAGAGGGTCCGCTCAGCGACGCACTGCGTGAGAACGGCGCCGAGGTGGTCGTCGGGCCGGCGTTCGTCCTGCGCAAGCGCCTGATGCGGCCCTCCGGCTGGGGAGAGCTCGTGCGTACGGGATGGAACGGCGCCCGCGCGGCCTGGTCCGTGCTCGGCCGCACCCGCCCGGAAGTCCTCTACGTGAGCACGATCACGCTGCCCCTCTGGCCGCTGCTGGGCAGGCTCCGCCGGGCCCGGGTGGTACTGCACGTCCACGAAGGAGAGGCTTCTGCCGGCCGGCTGACGAAGTCCGTCCTATACGGGCCCGCTCTCCTCGCCGATCGCATCCTCGTCAACAGCGCCTTCAGCTCAGCGGTGATGACCTCGACCTACCCCCGGCTCGCGGCGCGCGCGGAGATCGTTCCCAATGCGGTCCCCGGGCCGTCAGCACCGTCCGCGCCACGCGAGGCGACCTCGGACGGGCTGCGGATCCTGTTCGTCGGCCGGCTGTCGCCCCGTAAGGGGGCGGATCTCGTCGTCGATGCGGTGCGCCTCCTGGACGAGCGCGGCATCCAGGCGACTCTGGACATCGTCGGATCGACGTTTGAGGGCTATGAGCCGTACGAGGAGTCGCTGCGCATCGCGATCGAGGCGTCGAGGCTCGGCGAGCGCATCACACTCCATGGGTTCCAGTCGGACATCTGGGGCTTTCTCGACCGCGCGGATGTGCTCGTCGTGCCGTCGCGACTGGACGAGCCGTTCGGCAACACCGCGGTCGAGGGCATCCTCGCGGCCCGCCCCGTGATCGCCAGCGACACCTCGGGTCTGCGCGAAGCGACGGATGGCATCCCCACGGCTTGGCGCGTCACGCCGGACTCCGCCGCCGCCATCGCCGACGCGCTCGTCGACCTGGCCGCTCGGTGGTCGGAGGTGCGCGGCCAGGTGGACGCGTCGCGCCGGCTGGCCGCCGACCGACACTCTCCGCAGCGCTACCAGGCCAGGGTCGCCGAGCTCGTCACTAGTCCGAACGGTCGGCACTGATCCGAGCGTCTCCGTCGGCACGGCCGGTGACGGTGATTTCGTCGTCGATGGGGCCGTCGACGTCGCTCGATGCATCAAGCCCCGGGTCGACGTCGAGCCCCTCAAGCAGCCCCTCGTCGTCGAGCGGCTGCGCCTCGAGGGCTCTGTCGGCTTCGGTCGCAGAAGCGACCGCCGCTGTCGCCGGCGTGCTGTCGACTGGCGCGACGTCAAGCGGGGCGGAGGCCGCCGCCTTCGCGCCGCGCCGGTCGCGCCGCGTCTGGGGTGCTGTCGTCCGCTGGCGCTTCCCTCCGGACGGGCCGTAGTAGTAGTTGTAATCGTCGCCACGCTTGCGCTTGACGCGGCTGAACAGCACTCCGGCGACCTGAGCACGCGCCCGGTCGAGGGCTTCGAGCGATCGGGCAAGCTGGGCCAGATGGACCTTGCTCACATCGGCGACGACGATGGTGGTGTCGACGCTCTGCGCGATGATCGTCGCGTCGGACACGCTCAGGAGTGGAGCGGTGTCCACCACCATCACGTCGAACTTCCCGCGGAGTTCACGGAGCAGCTCCGTCATCCGCGCGGACGCCAGCAGCTCGGCCGGATTCGGCGGCACTTCGCCCGCGGGGAGGACCCACAGTGAGGTGTCACCCCAGGGCAGGCTCGCGTCCTCGAAGTCGACTGCGCCGACGAGCATCGTCGTCAGGCCGACGGAGTTCTCGAGTCCGAGCGTCTCGGCCACCATCGGGCGACGCAAGTCCGCATCCACGAGCAGCACGCGCAGGCCCGCTTCAGCGTAGGTGAGCGCGAGATTCACCGCGGTGGAAGTCTTGCCTTCACCGGGGATCGACGAGGTGACGGCGATCGCCGAGATGGAGTGTTCGACCGCGGCGAACCGGAGGCTGGACCGCACGCGCCGGTACGCCTCGGCCCCCGTACCGTTCGGTTCCGCGACCACCAGGGCCACCCGGTGTCCGTCCTTGCGCCGTGGGATGCCACCGAGGACCGGCAGGTCGGTGATGCGCCGCAGAGCCTCCTCCGACCGGACGCGCGTGTCCAGCAACGTCCAGACGGTGATCGCCAAGATGGCGAGGAGGACCCCGGCGAAGGCTCCGAGAACGGCGTCGCGCTGCTTGTTCGGCGAGGACTGGAAGGCGGCGGGCGTCGCCGGCTCGATCACGCGTGCGACGACGGTGGCGTTGCCGGCATCGTCCTTGGGGGAGATCTCCTCGACGACCTGCGCGAGGTTGTCGGCGATGCTGTTTGCGAGCTCGGCAGCGAACTCCGGGTCCGTCGAACCGGCCGTGACGTCGAGGATGACGGTGTTCTGCGGAATCGTCACAGTCGTCATATTCCGGATCTGCGAGTTCGTGAGGTCGACGTCCAGATCGTCGCGTACAGCGTCGAGCACGACGGCGGACATGGCGAGCTGAGCGAACGAGAGCATCTGACTCTGCGTGTAGGCGGAGCCCTGGTTGATGTCCGAGCCGCTGCTGGCTGACCGCATCGAGAAGTAGGTCGACGACGTGGATTGGTAGATGGCGGGAAGCGTGCTCGAGTATCCGAACGCGAGCAGTCCGCCCAGGAGCCCTGCCAGGAGCAGCACCCACCACGCGCGGACAAGCACTCCGAAGATGCGTCCCGGCGTCACCTGCGATTTGATGTCGGCCACTCGCTCCCGCTCATTCCACGCGCCTCTGAGAACGCGAACGGATCAGGCGACGTGTCGCCGCCCCTCCCCTGGGATACAGGGTACCGACGACGCCGAGGATTCCTAATCTCATCGCGACATTCCCGCTGTGGGCAGACGATCGCGCGAACCTGTCACGCCGTGCCACCGGCCGACCGTCGCTGTCGACAGGCCTTCCCTATGCCCGTACCGCAGCGCGTAGGCGCTCACCGCAAGACCTGCCGCGAACCAGACGAACGCGGCGTACTGGGTGATGAGCGCGACAGTCGCAAACGCCGGGATCTGCGCCACCAGCGCCACGCTGGCCGGTGTGGCGCGACCGATGATGACGCTGCCGAGAAGGATGGCGAGGAGCACGAGGACCACGGCGAGCGGAAGCAGCCCGAAACGGAGTCCGATCAGGATGAGCGCGCTGTCGATCGAGCGGAATCCCGCCCAGTAGTCCTCACCTGTCGGGAGCACCTCTCGCGCCGGGGAGATCCCGAGCACCGCCATCGAGTTGGTGAGCCCCAGGAGGTCGACGCGGTAGTCGGCGCTTCCCTCCGCCTCCGCGCCCGCCTCTCCGAAGACGTCGAGGATCGTCGGCACCACCGCAGCGGCTCCGACGACGAGGATCGACAGCACGGCTATGCGCAGCCCGCGACCGACATAGGCGCCGAGGAATATGACCCCGAGCACGAGCGTGACGGCGAAGCCGATGATGCCGAGCCGACTGAACGTGAGCACCGTCGCAGCGCCGACGACGACCAGTGCGGACGCGCGGACCCACGGGCGCCACCGCACCGCGAGCACGAAGGCCGCCGACATCGCCAGCGCGCCGCCCAGTGCGATCGAGTGTCCGAAGGCACCTTCCACGCGGAGCAGGCCGCCGCGCACCTGCAAGACGCCCCAGATGGACGAGGAAGCCCCCGGTACCAGGAGGAAGAGGTTCTCGCTCGTGACGAACTCGAGGATGCCCAGGAGAGCGGCTACGACAGCCGCAGTGGCGATGCAGGCCGCGACCCACTCCTCGCTCACGCGCGCGAGCACGATCCTGCCCCAGGCGTATGGCAGGAACCACATCACGACGCTGTCCTGCACGTGTCCCGTTATCGATCCGCCGATGGCGTAGGCGAGGAGGATCACGAGGAGCAGGATCACCATCACGGAGTCGACGATCGACCACCGCAGGTTCGGACCGATCCCCGAGATGATCGCGATCACCGTCATCGCGGTCAGGCCGCTGACGAATATTCCCATGCCGCCGGCACCGAGCCAGATGGGAGTGAAGAAGAAGGCGAGGGTCCACAGGGCCATACCCCACCGCGGATGTCGTCGTATCAAGAGGACGAGTCCGAGCACGGCGACCATCGCCGCCGCGGCGAGTGCCACGAGCTGTATCGGATTCGATCCCACGCCGGGCTCCCTGCAGTCCGTCGCCCGATTCTACGTGCGGGAGGGCCCCGTGCGAGGGAGTGGGGCGGCACCCCCTTAGGATGAACGGGGGAAGGGGCTCGGGCGGACCGGCCGAAGGGGGATCGATCGAGTGCGCATTCTCGTCGGCTGGGCAGGGGATTCATCTCCGAACCTGGGCGTTCGCGTGCTCGGCCGTGGATCGGCGGATCTCCTCCGCGCGACCTGGCCGGATGCCCGAATCGAGTTCATGGACTTCGGCGCCCGCCCCGTCGCGCTGCCGTGGGGACGTCCTCGCTCGCTGGTGCGCGAGCGCCTCACGGGCCGCGCCGGGATGATGGAGTGGCTCGCGCAATTCGATCTGTACTGGGACACGCGCTCGGGAGACAGCTTCGCCGACATCTACGGCATCCAGCGCCACGCGAAGATGTCGCTGGTCCACGAGTTCGCGGTCCAGGCCGGCGCTGCCGCCGTGCTCGCCCCGCAGACCATCGGCCCCTTCCGCTCGCGCCGCGGGCGCTTTCTCGCACGGCGCAACCTCCGCCGGTCGGCTCTGGCTTTCGCACGCGATCCTTCCAGCGCGGGCGCGGCGCGTGACCTCGGCCGCCCGGTGGACCGCATCACCACCGATCTCGTGTTCGGGATCTCCCAGCCCACCCCCTCCGGCGATCACGACGTCCTGCTCAACGTGTCCGGTCTCCTGTGGAAGGCGAGCGACCATGTCGACCACGGGTCGTACCGCGCGGCGGTGCACACGATCATCTCCCGCCTCCTCGCCGACGGCCGCAGGGTCACCCTCCTCCCCCACGTGCTCGACAGTCACGACGCCGACAACGACGTCCCCGTCTCGCGCGCGCTCCAGGACGAGTACGACGGCCGTATCGGACTGCACGTCCCCATCGACCTCGACGATGCCCGGTCGGTGATCGCGGGCGCGAAGCTCGTGATCGGCGCGCGCATGCACGCCTGCCTCAACGCCTTGTCGACCGGCACGCCGGCCATTGCTATGGCGTACTCGCGGAAGTTCCAGCCGCTCATGGCCGAGCTCGACTGGCCGCACGTCATCTCGCTGGCGGAATCGACGGATGCCGCGTCCGCGGTCCTCCGGGCGGTTGACGCGCCTGCCCTCCCTGACCGGGCCGGCAGCGCGATGGCGCGCGGCCAAGAGCTGCTCGCGCCCGTCGGCGATCTCGTCGGAGGCGTGGTGTGACCGAGCTTCGCGACCGAGTCCAGGACGTCCTCGCGCGGGACGCCTGCTCGGGGTGCGGCCTGTGCGCCCGGCTCGACGGGGGACTGCAGATGCGGCTGAACGCCGAGGGCTACATCCGCCCGACCGAAACCGGAGCGCCGGCGGAGGTGCCGGATGCAGCGGCCGTCTTCACGCGCTCGTGCCCCGGTGTGCGCATCACCGCGCAAGATCCAGCAGGCTCGCACCGTCATCCCCTGCTCGGCTCCTCGTTCGGCACCTGGGAGGCCTGGGCGACCGACCCCGAAGTTCGACTGGCTGGAAGCAGTGGCGGCGTGCTGACGGCACTTCACGCGTGGCTCGTGGCCAGCGGCCGCGCGGCCAGGATCGCAGGAGCCGCGGGTGATCCGAGGGCGCCGCGGCGCAGCATCCCAGTCACCATCACGACCCGGGAGCAGGCACTGGCCGCTGCCGGCTCGCGGTACGCTCCGGTCGCAGCGCTCACCAATACCGACGTCTTCGCCGAGGGCACCGCCGTCACGGCGAAGCCCTGCGAGATCTCCGCGCTGCGCGCGGCCGGCACCGGACGCGAGGGAGAGGGACCGCTGCTGCTGTCGTTCTTCTGCGCCGGCACTCCGAGCCAGCGTGCGACGGATGCTCTCCTGGAGGGCCTCGGCATCGGCCCGGAGCGAGAGGTCGACGCCCTGCGGTACCGAGGGCATGGCTGGCCGGGACGCTTCGCGGCGCGCGCCGGCGACACGGACGTGAGCGCCGATTACGAGGAGTCCTGGGGCAGCACGCTCGGACCCACCACGCAGTGGCGCTGCAAGGTCTGTCCCGACGGCGTCGGTGAGTCGGCGGACATCGTCGCCGCCGACTCCTGGGCGACTGACGAGCGGGGATACCCGCAGTTCGCCGAGGGAGCGGGGGTGAGCGCCCTGATCGCGCGGACCCGGCGCGGGCTCGAGGTGATCGAAGCGGCCATCGCCGAGGGGGTCATAGCCGTGCGGCCGCTCTCGATGGACGGGCTCGCGAACGCGCAGCCGCTGCAGACGGCCCGGCGCCGGTACCTGCTGGCGCGCCTGTGGGGATCCTCGCTTGCCGGCCGCACACCCCCGCGCTACCAGGGCTTCGGGCTGGCTCGCCTGGGTCTCGCGCACCCTCGGCGATTCGCCCAAGTGCTGCGCGGCACGTTGCGCCGCGTCCGCGCCGCCCGCGGGCGGCGCCAATGAGCTCCGATCTCGCGCACTCCGCGGCACGAGGCGTCTTCTTCACTCTCGCGGCTCAGATCGCCAAGCTGGTCCTGCAGCTCCTTTCGGTCGTCATCCTCGCCCGCCTGCTCACCCCCCACGATTACGGGCTCCTCGCGATCGTTCTCGTGGTGGTCGGCGTCGGCGAGATCTTCCGTGACTTCGGACTGACCACCGCATCCATCCAGGCCCCTGTCCTGACCACAGGTCAACGCGACAATCTCTTCTGGATCAATTCCGCGATCGGCGTGGTGCTCACGGGCGTGATGTTCGCACTGGCCTGGCCCATTGAAGCCGTCGTCGGCGAGCCCGAGATCGTCGGCATGGTCCATTGGCTCTCCCTTCTCTTCCTGCTCAACGGTCTGGCGACCCAGCACCGCGCGAACCTCGCCCGCGAACTCAAGTTCAAGGCCCTCGCGGTGATCGACATCACTGCAGCGGCGATCGCGCTGACCGTCGCCGTCGTCGCGGCGCTGGCAGGTGCCGAGTACTGGGCACTCGTCATGCAGCAGCTCGCGAGCGGCGTCGTCGTCCTGGGGGGTTGCGTGATCGCCGGTCGCTGGCTCCCCCGCTGGTACTCACGGCGGCACTCGGTCCGGGAGCTCCTGGGGTTCGGCTGGAACATCGTCGCGACGAACCTGCTCGTGTACGCGGGCTCTCAGATCGACACCATCCTTGTCGGGCTCAAGTTCGGGACGACGCCGCTCGGTTTGTACAACCGCGCCTACCAGCTCGTCATGACGCCGCTCAGCCAGGTGCGCTCCCCGACGAAGAACGTCGCCCTCCCCGTGCTTTCGCGCGTGCAGGAGGATCCGCCGCGCTTCGACAACTACCTCACCTCGGCGCAGTTGATGCTCGGCTACGGACTCGGCATTCCGCTGATCCTCGTCACGGCGCTGGCGGATCCGATCGTCCGGATCATGCTCGGACCCCAGTGGCTCGACGCGATCCCGATCGTCGCTCTCTTCGCCGTCGCGGGGCTCCTCACTACGCTCGCGTTCGTCGGCTACTGGGTGTACCTCTCACGTGGACTCGGCAAGCAGCTGTTCCGCTACACGATCGTCACGACGATCATCAAGATCACGTGCATCGTCGTGGGCTCCTTCCACGGGGTGCTCGGCGTGGCGGTGGGGTTTGCCGTCGCACCCGCGATCTCCTGGCCGTTGTCCCTCTTCTGGCTATCACGCATCACGCCCATGCCGACCGCCCGGCTGTACGCGGGGGCAGGACGCATCCTCGCGGTCTGCGCGTGGACGTGCGCCGCGGCGTGGGGCACGTCCCTCCTGGTCGCGCCGTGGGGCGCGTGGGCGATGCTCGCCGCGGGTGGCGCAGCGGGCCTCTGCGCCGCGGCATCCGCGCTCGTCATCCCGATCTACCGGCGGGATGCGCGCAACCTCACCGCGTTCCTCCGTCTCATGATCAAGCGTCGGCCCCGCTGACGATCAGCGAATCTCGAGATCGTCGACCCTCACGATCACCGGGACGTTGGTCGTCGATCCGGACAGGTAGGAGAGGACACCGACCTGTCCCGCGCCCTGCAGCTCGCCCTGCGAGTCGGTGGCTGTGACGAACCAGCCGCCCGGCTCCGTCGTGCCGTCCGGCCAGACGTTCGCGTTGAGCGTCGTGACTCCGCCGACGGTCGAGCTCGTCAGTCGAAGCCGGAGGCCGCCAGCCGCGGTGTGCGTATACCCCCCGAGGCTCCGATTCACCAGCAGAGTCTCCGTCGTGCCCACGAGCTTCGCCAGCGAGACAGTCACGGCCCCTGTGGCGGCGACCCGCAGCTTGAGCCGGTACTCTCCGGCAGCGCTCTTGTGCACCGCGTAGTTGAAATGCACGCCGCCGCCGTTCGCGACGCTCCCCGTTCGGAAGAGCGCGCGGGCGTCGACGTTCTGAGCGGAGACCCCCGCCAGCGTCGCGCTGCGCGTCTGCCCGGCGTTGAGCGAGATGAGCCCTGCAGCGCCGTCGACCGAGAAGGAGGGCGCACTGTTGACAGTCCATGTACCGCCGACCGTGGCCGATCCCCACCCGTCCGCGACGGTTCGCGTGAATGCGTCCTGCGCGACGAAGGTCTGCGCCGCCACCGTCACCGACTGCGTGGCGGGGGCGCTGGTTGCGCCCGTGCTGTCGGTCACAGTCAGCGAGGCTGTGTAGGTGCCCGGTGCCGCGTAGGTCTTCGTGGGGTTAGCCTGCGTGGAGGTCGTGCCGTCGCCGAAGTTCCAGGCGTATCCCGTCACCGTGGCCCCGCCCGAGGCCGTCGATCCCGTGCCGGTGTAGTTGACGGTCAGCCCCGAGGCGCTGGCGCCGATGACGGCGACCGGAGCCTGATGCGGACCCGACGCGTTCACGGTGCGAGTGGTCGACGCGGTCATGCCTGCGCTGTCGGTCACCGTCAGCGTGACGGTATACGAGCCCGGAGCAGCGTACGTCCGGCTCGCGTTGACGCCTGTCCCGGTCGAGCCGTCGCCGAAGTTCCAGGCGTAGGACGTGATGGTTCGTCCGCTGGGAGCAGTGGATGCACCCGCGTTGAACGACCAGGAGAGGTCCGAGCCCGAAGTCGTGAACGACGCGGTCGGCAGGCTCTGGCCGCGACCGAGCGCGTAGTGCTGCGCGATCTGCGATCCGCTGAGGACATGGGGGTAGATCGCAACCTCGTCGAGTGCGCCGTTGAAGAAGTTCGACGTCGGACGGTTCGGCCAGCCGCTCAGGTTGTCTCCACCGATGCGCCAGAAGCCGGTGAACAGCTGACCGGCCGTGGCCGAGGGATCGGAGGCGACCAGGTTTCCGTCGACGTACAGCTGCACGCCCGTCCACGGGTTGAGCTGCGCGACGGCGTGATGCCACTGGTTGTCCCGATACGTCGAAGGCGAGGAGATGACCTTCTGCACCCCGGGCGAGACGCCGAAGACCAGCGCGCCGTCGTTGCGCATGTAGAGGTGACGGTCGTAGCTTCCCGAGTTGCCCGAGGAGCCGTTGCCATAGCCGATGAGCTTCCCGCCGCTCGACGTCGATGTCTTGAACCAGAGCTCGAGGGCGAAGGCCTCCTCGACGACCGTGGTGTCGGTCGAGCGGGCGAACCCGCTCGTCGAGCCGTTGAAGGTGGAGGAGCCGTTCGCCTCGCCGGCGAGGCTGTCGTCGGACGTGGTTCCCACCCCGCCGAACGAGACGAGGTTGTTCGAGCCGGCCAGGTCGGTGCCGCCGCCGGACGGGCCGAGACGCCAGTATGTGGTCGCCCCGTCGTCGAGGACGGTGTCGGCGTACGACGACGTCGAACTGCCGTTGACGGTGAGCGTGACATTCGCGCTCGTCGCACTATTGCCGTCGCCGTCGCGCGCGATGACGCGGTATGTGCGGCTGGAGCCGGCCGGGATGCCGCCTGCTGCGAAGGTGATGACGGGGGTGAACCAATAGGTCGACTTCACCACCTTCGAGGCGATCGGGGCGGTGCCGCCCGAGGCCCACAGCTCGTACGTCATGTCGAGATCGTCACGATCCCAGTTGGCTGGGATCTTGACATGCGCCGTGCCCGCGCTCACCGAGCGCGCCGTCGGCGTCCAGTTCGCGCCGGACAGACGCGGACCCTGGTCGGCGCCGGTCGATGGCGTGCGGGCGAACCGCGCGATGCCTTGGTTGCGCTGCCCGTTCACCAGGGGGAACTCACCCCCGAAAAGGACATATTGGCTGTTGCCGGTGACCGTCCACGCCGCCTGGCCGGAGCCGGACGCCGTGCCCGTCGTCCAGTCCGGATACCAGTTCACGGCGGCGGGCGCCGGGTAGCCGGTCCAGTCGGCGTAGATGCTGTTGACATATGGGCTGCGGGTCAGCGTGCCCTTCGCCGCGGCGGTGTAAACGCTCGAATTCCGCATATTCCCCGGAGACGGATAGGCCTGCGGCATCCCACCCGCCGTCTGGCAGTCGTGCTCGTGACCCGTCGAATACACGTTCGTGCCGTCGGAGAAGACGCCGTAGTGGTCACCGTGGCAGTCTGCGATCCAGCTGACGGCGCCTGTCTGCCCATCGGCTGCGAAGAGCCCCTCGAGGTTGCCGATCGTCGCGTTCGAGTAGACCCACCCGGTGCCGTAGACCTTCGAGCTGTCCGCGGAGAGCGCCCAGATGCCCGCACGGCCGGCGAGGGTGCCCGTGGCCATACCGTTCTTGACGACGCTCGTCACCGCCCACGGAAGGAGTGCGCCGGTGTTGAGGTCGAGCGCGCCGAGGCCGCGGGAGGTTGTGCCGTTGATCTTCTCGAACCGGCCACCGACGATGAGCTTGCCGCCGCCGGGTGCCATGACCATGGTGTCGACCTGGAGATCGGGGGTCGGAGCCCATCCGAGGACTGCGCCATTCGACGCGTTCACGGCAGCGAGGTTCTTGCGCGTCACTCCCCCTGCGGCGCCGATCAGCCCACCGATATAGACGGTGCTGCTCGTGGCGACGATCGCGTTGACGTACGAGCCGCCGATCGCTGGCATTACGGTGTTGAGCAGCGCACCCGTGGAGGTGTCGAAGACCGCGAAGTTCCAACGTGTCTGACCGTTCACCTGGTTGAAGGAGCCGCCGACGTAAAGCCGCGAACCGTCAGGAGAGACGGCGAGCGCCTTCACCGTCCCGTTGATGGTGGGCGCGAAGGACGTCGCAACGCCCGTAGTGATGTTGTAGGCGAGGATGTTGCTGCGCGGCATCAGGTTCTGACCCGCGCTGGCACCTGCTGGGCGCGCATTCGAGAAGCTCCCGCCGGCGTAGGCGG
Source organism: Microbacterium sp. (assembly GCF_041909575.1). GTDB lineage: Bacteria > Actinomycetota > Actinomycetes > Actinomycetales > Microbacteriaceae > Microbacterium. The sequence continues at coordinate 56,112 of NZ_JAYRDE010000003.1, forward strand.
TGGAGCCGTTGACGACCTGTGCCCACACGATGCCGGAGTCGATCTGCACCGTCGGGAGTGCATCGGCCGTCACTGTCGAGGCGTTGCGCTGCTCGATCGGCGCCGGCCCCGGCGCCGCGGCGGCCGGATCGGCCACCGTCGCAACCAGACCGGCGGCGATCAGCACGCCGACGGCGAGGATGCTCGCCGTTCGACGGAGACCGCGCGAAGACGTCGACGATACTGCGTTGTGCATCAGGAACCCCCCTGGTTCCGGTGCCGCACGGAGCGGCTACCCCAGACTGCTCGCCAGCTCTAGAGACACCGCCTCTCCCAGAAATACACGGCGCTCTTGAGCGAGAGGCTAGCACTCGACCTCTCTTCGCACGAGGGGTCGGCCGCAATTGCGCGACACATGCCCGCAGCGGAATGAAGACACCCGCCTCCGGCGTGGGACGGAGGCGGGTGCCTGGGTGCTCGATGTGCGCGTGGGGGTCAGCGCACCTCGAGGTTATCGACGCTCACCACGACGGGAGCGTTGGTCGCGGACCCAGAGGCGTACGCGACGACTCCGACCTGGCCGGGACCCTGTAGTTCGGCCTGCGCGTCCGTGGCGGACACGAACCACGCGGCCGGCTCAGCCGTTCCGTCGGCCCACGCCTTCGCCGTCAGCGTCGTCGAGCCGCCGGTCGTGACCGACTGCAGGCGCAGCTGGAGCTTCGCCCCCGCTGCGTGCGTGTAGCCCGTCAGCGTCCGGTTGGAGACGATCGTCTCGGTCGTGCCGACCACCTTCGCGATCGACACCTGCACGACTCCGGTCGAGGCGATGCGCAGCTTCAGGCGGTAGTCGCCCGCCGCGGTCTTGTGCACCAGGTAGTTGAAGTGCAGGCCGCCCCCGTTCGCCACTTTGTCGGAGGAGAACGTCAGCCGCGCATCCACGTTCTGGGCGCTCACCCCGGTCAGCAGGTTCGTGCGCGTCTGCCCCGCGGCGACCGACGCCCGGCCGACGCCGCCCGCGACCGAGAATCCGGCTGCCGTGCCCCAAGCACCCCCGGTGGGAGCAGTGCCCCATCCGGTTGCGACGGTGCGCTCGAAGTCGTCCTTCGCCATGAAGGCTTCGGAGGTCACGGTGACGGCCTGCGACGCGGTGGCAGCGGCTCCGAGGCTGTCGGTCACCGTGAGGGTCACTGTGTAGGTGCCCGCGGCGGCATAGGCGTGCGACGCGGTCGCGCCGCTTCCCGCCGGAGTCCCGTCGCCCCAGTTCCAGGAGTGCGTCAGGGTCGCCCCGTCGAACGCCTGGGAGCCGGAGCCGTTGACCGAGAGCGTGAGACCCGATCCCGACGCAGTGAACGAGGCCACCGGGTTCGCGTGAGCCGCCGTGATCGCGACCGTCTTGGGTGCGGATGCCGCCCCCGTGCTGTCGGTGACGACGAGCTTCGCTGTGTAGCTGCCTGCGGCGTAGGTGTGCGTCGGCTTCGCCTCGGTCGAGGTCGTGCCATCGCCGAAGTCCCACGCGTAGCCCGTGATCGTGGCGCCGCCCGACGCGGTCGAACCGGTGCCGTCGAATGCGGTCGTCAGACCCGTCGAGTTCGCACCGATCACCGCGACCGGAGCCGCGTGCGGCTGACCGGCGCCGAGCGAGGTGACGCGGATGTCGTCGACCGAGACGACGACCGGGGCGTTGGTCACGGTGCCCGTGGCGTACGCCACGACGCCGACCTGACCGGCGCCCTGCAGCGACGCGACGGAGTCCGAACCGGTCACGGTCCAGCCGGCGGGCTCCGTCGTGCCGTCGGCCCAGACCTTGCCGCGCAGCGTCGTGCTGGCGCCCGCACCTTCGGTCTCGAGGCGGACCCGCAGCTTCGCACCCGCGGTGTAGGTGTACCCCGTCAGGGTCTGCGTGGCGAACGTCGTCTCCGTCGTCCCCACGACCTTCGTCAGGCTGGCCTGGACGGCTCCCGTTGCGAGCGTGCGCACCTTCAGCCGGTACTCGCCCGCCGCGGACTTATGCACGACGTAGCTGAAGTGCAGTCCGCCGCCGTTCGCGACCTTGTCGGCCGAGAACACCAGGCTCGCGGACAGGTCGTCGGCGGCGGTGGCTGCAAGAGCCGGAGCGCGCGTCTGACCGGCGACGAGGCTGATGCGGCCTACGCCGCCCGCGACCGACATCGAAGTCAGCGACGTCCACGCGCCGCCGACGTTCGCGGTGCCCCAGCCGGACCCGACGGTCCGGGTGAAGTCGTCGTTCACGACGATGGTCTGCGCCGCCACGGTGACGCTCCGGGACGTGGTGGCGGTGCTCCCGAGGCTGTCCGTGACGGTCAGGGTGATCTCGAAGGTGCCCCCCGCGCCGTAGCTGTGAGTCGCCGTCTCGCCTGTTCCCGCGGGCGAGCCGTCGCCCCAGTTCCACGAGTAGGCGAGCGTCGCGTCGTCCGAGGCCGAAGAGCCCGAGGCATCCACTGCCACGTCCAGCATGCTCGACTGCACTGTGAACGAAGCCGTCGGGTCTGCGTGCGTCGTCGTGACCGCTGCTGTCTTGGTGGCCGTCGCGCCGAGGCTGTCCGTCACCGTGAGGGTGACGGTGCGCTCGCCCGGGCTGTCGTAGCGATGCGTCGCGGTCTTTCCCGAGCCCGCGGCCGATCCGTCACCCCAGTTCCACGAGTAGGTCAGCGTCGCACCGTCGGACGCCGAGGAGCCCGTCGCGTCGACGGCCACCGAGAGGCCGGAGACGTCGGCGGTGAATGCCGCCGTCGGGTCCGCGTGCGCCACCGTGACGTCGATGGTGGCCACCGCGCTGGTGAAGCCCTCCGAGTCCGTCACCGTGAGCGACACCGTATAGGTGCCCGCGGCGGCGTAGACGTGGGTGGGATCAGCCTGTGTCGACGTCTCACCGTCGCCGAAGTTCCACGCGTAGTCCGTGATGGTCGCGCCGCCCGACGTGGTCGAGTCGTCGGAGTCGAAGCCGACGGTGAGGCCGTCGACGTCGGTGCCGATCTTCGCGACGGGTGCGGCGTGCGGCGGCTGGATCACGACCTGGGATGTCGCCACTCCGGTCCGCCCGGCCGAGTCGGTGACGGTGAGCGTCGCCGTGTAGGTGCCGGGCTCGTCGTACGTGTGCGACGCCGTCGCTCCGGTGCCGGTGCTGCCGTCGCCGAAGCTCCACGCATAGTCCGTGATGGTGCGGCCGGGCGTCGGCGTGGAGGCCGTGCCGTCGAAGGTGCGCGACGCGCCCGTGCCGGTGACCGTGAACTGGGCCTGCGTGGTCGGGAGGTCCTTGGCGATCCGGTAGTGGTCGTCGACCTCGTTCGCCGACAGCGTGCGGCTGTACGCGGAGAAGTCGTCGAGCTGGCCGGCGAAGTAGAACGACGCAGGCTGCGAGGGCCATCCGCCGATGTTGTCCCCGCCGATGCGCCAGTAGCCCTCGTAGTCCTGCGCGCCGGTGATGCCGGCGTCGGATGCGACGAGCTGTCCGTCGACGAACAGCTGCTCGCCGCCGGCTCCGACCTGGGCCACCACGTGGTGCCACTGGCCGTCGTTGTACGATCCCGGGCTCTGGACGACCGCTGCCCAGCCGAGCCACACGCCGAAGACGAGACGACCGTCGTTGGCCATGTAGAGATGGCGGTCGTAGTTGCCGGAGTTGCCGTCCGCCGACCCGCCGTAGCCGAGGATCTTCCCGCCGTTGGTGGTGGTGGTCTTGAACCACACCTCCGTGGCGAACGGCGTCGAGGCGGGGATCGTGCGCGAGGTGCGGCCGAACGCCGATCCTCCGTCGAACGTCGCCGAGGCGGAGCCCGGCAGCGCGCTGACCGCGTCGGAGGTCGAGCCGGCACCGGGGGTCGTCACGAGGTCGCGGTCGCTCACCCAGTCGACCTTGCCGAGCGCTCCGCCCAGCGACCAGTGCACCTGAGCCCCGTCGTCGATCACCCTCTGGGTGTAACGGGCGGCGGCGGTCGCAGGCGCGGCCGCCGTCACCGTCTTGGTCACGGCGGGGCTCGCCGCTCCCTTCGAGTCCGTGACGACGAGGGTCACCGTGTAATCGCCCGCTGTGGTGTACGAGTGAGTCGGCGTGACCTCTGTGGAAGTCGCACCGTCCCCGAAGTTCCATGCGTAGGAGACGACGTCCGCGTCGCCGGACGAGGTCGACCCCGCGCCGGAGAACGTCACCGTCTGCCCGGCTGCGGCGACGTCGATCACCGCGGTCGGCGGCACGTGGGGGCCCTTCGCGATCTCGTAGTGGTTGGTGATCTGCGACGCGGAAAGCGTGGTGTCGTAGACCGCGAACTCGTCGATCGAGCCTCGGAAGTACGACGTCGCCGGCTGGTCGGGCCAGCCGTTCATGTTGTCGCCGCCGATCCTCCAGTAGCCCGTATAGGTCTGCGCACCGGTCACGGTGGAGGAGCCGACGAGCTGTCCGTCGACGTACAGCTGCTGACCGTTGGACCCCTGCTGCGCCACGAGGTGGTGCCACTTGTTGTCGTTGTAGGCCTTCGTGCTCTGCACCGTTGCGGCGAACCCGGGGTACGTGCCGAATACGAGCTGGCCGTTGTTCCTCATGTACACGTGACGGTCGTAGCTGCCGGAGTTGTCGCTGTTGTTGTTGCCGTAGCCGACGATCTTGCCGCCGGAGGTGGTGTCTGTCTTGAACCACAGCTCCGTGGCGAAGGCGGATCCGACGTTCGCCGTCGCGGTGGTGACGGCGAATCCGTTGCCACCGGGCATCGCCGCCGAGCCGCCGGTCTCGCCTGCGAGGGCGCCGTCCGTCGCGGCTACCGCGCCGTTCTTGAAGACTGCGTCGTTCGTACCGGCCCAGTCGGCTCCGCCCTCGGTACCACCGAGGCGCCAGAACAGCGATGCGCCGTCATCGAGGACCGCGTTGGCGTACTCGGACGCGTCGGCCGAGCTCACGGTGACCGTCACCCAGGCGCTGTTGGCAGAGTTTCCGTCGGCGTCCTTCGCCACGACGCGGTAGGTCCTGACGGCCCCCGCAGGAAGCTCGTTCGCAGTCAGCACGACGTTGGGCCTGTTCCAGTAAGTGGACTGCGCCGTCGAGGAGGCCACGGGGGCCGACTTCCCCTGCTCGTAGAGCTCATACGTGAGGTTGAGGTCATCCCGGTCCCAGTTGGCGGGGATGGCGATGCGGGCCGTGCCGGCGCTCACCGAGCGAGCCGTCGGCGTCCAGTTGGTGCCCGAGAGGCGGGGTGCCGACTTGGGCCCGCCGGGCGGAGTCTTGGAGAACCGGGTGATTCCCTGGCTGCGCTGGCCGTTGACGAACGTCTGCTCGCCGCCGACGACCAGGTACTGTCCGTTGCCGGTGGCGGTCCAGCCCGCCTGACCGGAGCCCGAGGCGGTCCCCGTCGTCCAGTCGGGGAACCAGTTGACCGCCGCCGGCGCGGGGTAGCCTCCCCAGTCCGCATAGATGTCGTTCACGGAGGGCGAGGTGGTCAGCGTGCCCTTGGCAGCTGCGGTGTAAACCGTGGCGTGGCGCATGTTGCCTGGCGCCGGGTAAGCCTGCGGCATCCCGCCCGCGGTCTGGCAATCGTGCTCGTGGCCCGTGCTGTACACATTCGTGCCGTCGGAGAAGATTCCGTAGTGGTCACCGTGGCAGTCGGCCACCCAGCGGATCGCGCCGCTTCCGGCCTCCGCGGCGAACAGCCCCTCGAGGTTGCCCACCCATTTGTTGGCGAAGACCCAGCCCGTGCCGTACACGGCGTCGTCATCGGCGGTCAGCGCCCAGATCCCCGCCTTGCCCGCGTTGCCGTCGGTCGCAGGCACGCCATTCTGCACCGTGGCCGGAGCCGCCCACGGAAGGATGCTGCCATCGGCCAGGTCGAGCGCGACCAGACCGCGCTGGTTCGCCCCGTTCACCTGACCGAACCGGCCTCCGACGATGAGCTTTCCACCGCCGGGCTCCAGCACCATCGTGTCGACCTGCAGATCGGCCGTCGGCGCCCACGCGACCACCGCACCGTTGGCGGCGCTGGCCGCGGCGAGGTTCTTGCGCGTGATCCCGCCGGCGGCTCCGATGAGCCCGCCGAAGTAGACCGTGCTGTCGGTCGCGACGATCGCGTTGACGTAGGACCCGCCGATGGCGGGGCGGAAGGTGGACAGCAGCGCGCCGGAGGCGACGTCGAATGCCGCGACGTTGAAGCGGGTCTGGCCGTTCACCTGGTTGAACGAGCCGCCGACGTACAGGGTCCGCCCGTCGGGCGACACCGCGAGCGACTTGACCGTGCCGTTGATCGTCGGCGCGAAGGATGTCGCCACACCGGTCTCGATGTCGTAAGCGAGGATGTTGCTGCGCGGCATGAGGTTCTGGCCCGGCGTCGCCCCGGCAGGACGGGCGTTGGAGAAGCTGCCGCCCGCGAAGACTGTCCGCCCCGCGATCACCTGGGCCCAGACGATGCCCGAGTCGATCTGAACTGTCGGCAACGGGTCAGCCGTGACGGTGTCCGCGTTGCGCTGTTCGATGGGCGCCACCCCCGGAATGGGATCCGCGGCAGCGGCTGGTGCCGCCGCTCCGAGCGCGAGCCCGGCGATGACGACGGCCGAGACCGTCGCGCCTGCGACGACGCTCCGAAGTCTCGATCCCCATGCCGAGGCAAACGGCTTCCCACCCATGTGACTTCTCCCCAATTTTCCGAGACGTCTCCCCAGACGTCCGCTCCCAAGACTGCTTCGTCCTACTGCAGCAGACGCGGACCGCCGAGGTGCTCTCGGCGGTCCGCCATCGCTGTTACTTCACTTCGAGGTTGTCCACGCTCACCGTCACCGGCACGTTGGTCGCCGAGCCCGACAGATACGTCAGGATCCCGACCTGGCCGGCCCCCTGCAGTTCCGCCTGCGCGTCTGTCGTCGAGACGAACCAGTCCGTCGGCTCCACCGTCCCATCGGCCCAGACCTTGCCCTTGAGCGCCGTGGTGCCACCGGAGGTGACCGCCTGGATGCGCAGCTGCAGCTTGGCGCCTGCCGTGTGCGTGTAGCCGCTGAGCGTCCGGTTGACGATGAGGGTCTCGGTCGTGCCCACCACCTTCGCGAGGGACACGGTGACGGCACCCGCGGACGAGATCCGCAGCTTGAGCCGATAGTCGCCCGCCGTGCTCTTGTGCACGAGGTAGTTCATGTGGAGACCACCGCCATTCGCGACGACGTCGGAGCTGAACACGAGTCTCGCGTCAACGTCCTGTGCCGACACCGCGGTCAGCAGGTTGGTCCGGGTCTGGCCGGCGTTGAGTGTCGCTTTGCCGACGCCGCCCGCCACCGAGAATCCGGTGGTCGTCCCCCACGGGCCACCCGTGACGGCGGTTCCCCAGCCGGTGGCGACCACCCGCTCGAAGTCGTCCTTCGCGATGAACACCTCCGGCGGCGCGGTCACGGTGACCTGCTGAGAGGTCGAGGACGACCCACCCAGCGCGTCGCTGAGGTTCAGCGTCACGGTGTAGGTCCCCGCCGCCGCGTACGTGTGCGTCGCGGTCGCTCCGGATCCCGCCGCCGTTCCATCGCCCCAGTTCCAGGAGTATGTCAGGGCAGCACCTTCGGAGGGCGTCGATCCGGAACCGTCGACGGTGACGCCGAGGTCGCTCGCCGATGCGGTGAACGAAGCTACTGGGTTCGGGTGCACGTGTTCGCTCACGGTCACGGTCTGCGACTTCGTGGCGGTCCCTCCGAGGCTATCGGTGAGCGTCAGCGTGATGCTGTACGTCCCGGCCGCCGCATAGGTGTGCGAAGCTGTCGCGCCCGAGCCGGCCGCGCTCCCGTCGCCCCAGTTCCACGAGTACGACAGCGTGGCACCGTCGGATGCCGTGGAGGCGGAGGCATCCGCCGACACGGACAGTTCGCTCGGCGTCGTGGTGAACGACGCGATCGGGTCGGCGTGCACCGGCGCAGCCGATGCCGCGGTGTCGACGATGACCAGGTCATCCAGCGAGACGGTCACGGGAACGTTCGTCGTCGAGCCCGAGAGGTACGACAAGACGCCCACCTGACCCGCGCCCTGCAGTTCGGCCTGGCTGTCGGACGTGGACAGGAACCATCCCGCGGGCTCGGTCCCGCCATCGGGCCAGACGTTCGCAGTGAGGGCGGTCGCGCTTCCGTTCTTCGACACGACCCAGTGCAAGTTGAGCTTCGCGCCACCCGTGTACGTGAACCCGGTGAGGTTCTTGGTCGCCAACGTTGTTTCGGTGGTGCCGACGAGCTTGGTGATGCTCGCTGCGACCACCCCAGTGGAGAGGGTTCGGACCTTCAGGCGGTACTCCCCCGCCGACGACTTGTGCGCCGTCAGGTTGAAGTGCAGTCCGCCGCCGTTGGCCAGCTTGTCGGCCGACACGACCGCTGTCGTGTCGATGTCTCGCACGGAGACGGCGGTGAGTGCGCTGGTCCGGGTCTGCCCCGCGTTGAGAGCGATGTTGCCCGTGCCGCCGGCGACCGAGAATCCGGTCGTGCCGCTCCACGCGCCGCCGGTCGGGGCGGTCCCCCAGCCGATGGCGGCGGTGCGCTCGAACTGGTCGCGCGCCGCGAAGACCTGCGACGCTACCGAGACGTTGACACTCTTGTCGGCCGTGGCACCGAGGCTGTCGGTGACCGTCAGGACGACGGAATAGATGCCGTTCCCCGGGAACGTGTGGGTCGGGCTGACGCCCGAGCCGGCGGGAGACCCGTCGCCCCAGTTCCAGGAGTACTCGAGCGTCGCTCCGTCGGATGCCGACGAGGTGGTCGCGTCGAAGGAGACGGTCAGTCCCGCAGCGGACGACGTGAAGGCCGCCACCGGTGTCGCGTGGCTGACGGTGACATCGTGGCTGACGGGCGCGCTCACAGTGCCGAGGTTGTCCGTCACGGTGAGCGTCGCCGTGTAGACGCCGGCGCTCGCATAGCGGTGCGTCGGCGAGGCCTCCGTGGAGGTCGAGCCGTCACCGAAGTTCCAGGCGTAGTCGGTGATCGTCGCTGCGCCCGAAGCCGCCGAGGCCGAGGAGTCGAATGTGACTGTGAGTCCGGACACGTTCGGCGAGAACGCGGCCGTCGGAGCTTGATGCGGCGGGGCCGCCGTCACCGAAGAGGTCTTCGTCGCCGTGAATCCCGCGCTGTCTGTCACGGTCAGCGTGACGGAGTAGACGCCCGCGTCTTCGTACGTGTGGCTGGCCGTGACACCGCTGCCGGTCGTCCCGTCGCCGAAGCTCCAGGCGTAAGACGTGATCGTCCGGCCGGACGGCGCGCTGCTCGCGCTCGCGTCGAAGGATTTCGCCATCTCGTCGCCCGTCGAGGTGAACTCCGCGGTCGGCATCGACAGACCTGCGCCGAGCGCGTAGTGCTCGGACACCTGCGCCGCTGTGAGCGGGGCGGGGTAGACGGCGAACTCGTCGATGCGTCCGTTGAACCAGCTCGAGCTCGGTGCGCTCGGCCAGCCATTGACGGTGTCGCCGCCCACGCGCCAGTAGCCCGTGATGGGACGAGCGGATGCCGTCGTCGTGTTATCAGATGCCACGAGGACACCGTCGACGAACAGCTGCATTCCCTCCGTCGGGCTGAGCTGGGCGACCGCGTGGTGCCATTGGTTGTCGCGGTAGGTCGCTGCGGACTCGATCGTCCGATTACTGCCCTGCCACACGCCGAACACCAGCGCGCCGTTGTTGCGCATATAGAGGTGGCGGTCGGGGTTGGACGAGCTGCCCGACGTCGCGTTCCCGTAGCCGACGAGCTTGCCGCCGCTGGACGTCGACGTCTTGAACCATAGTTCGGTCGCGAATGACGTGCCGACCGGCGTGACGGACGAGGAGCGCGCGAGACCGCTGGAGCTGCCGTTGAAGACGGCCGAGCCGTTGGCCTCGTTGGCGAGAGCGTCGTCGGTGTTCGTGCTGACGCCGCTGCTCATGACCGCGTTGTTTCCGCCGGCGATGTCGGCGCCGCCCGTGGCGTTGCTGCCGCCCAGGCGCCAGTAGAGGCTCGCGTTGTCGTCAAGCACCGACGTGGCGTAGGCCGAGCCTGCGGCGCCGCCGATCGTCAGCGAGACGTCTGCGCTCCGCGCGGAGTTTCCGTCGCCGTCCTTGGCAACGACGTAGAACGTCTGGGTCGAGCCGGGCGTGAATCCACTGGCCGACAGGACCAACTTCGGGCGATTCCAGAACATGGACTGCGCGGTCGTGGCCCCCACCGGCGAAGTGCCGCCCTGAACCCACAGCTCGTACGTGAGGTCGAGATCGTCGCGGTCGAAGTTGGCAGCGAACTGCACGCGTGCGGAGCCGGACTCGACCGATCGCGCGGTGGGCACCCAGTCGGCGTCGCTGACGCGCGGCCCCTGCTTGGCGCCGCCGGGCGGCTCGACGGCGAACCGCGCGATGCCCTGGCTGCGGATGTTGTTCACGAGTGGGAACTCACCGCCGACCAGGAGGTAGTCGCCGTTCCCCGTGGCGGTCCAGCCCGCCTGACCTTGTCCGCTCGCGGTGCCGGTCATCCAGTCGGGATACCAGTTCACGGCGGCGGGGGCGGGGTAGCCGCTCCAGTCGGAGTAGATCGAGCCCACGGATGGAGAGCGCGACAGCGTGCCCTTCACAGCCGCGGTGTACACCGTGGCGTGGCGCATGTTGCCCGGGTTCCCGCTGCCCTGCGGCATTCCGCCGGCTGTCTGGCAGTCGTGTTCGTGCCCCGTGCTGTAGACGTTCGTGCCGTCGGAGTAGATGCCGTAGTGGTCGCCGTGGCAGTCGGCGATCCAGCGGATCGAGCCGGTCTCGCCTTCGAGTGCGAAGAGGCCCTCGAGGTTGCCCACGGTGACGTTCGAGTACACCCAGGCGGTGCCGTAGACGCCGCCGCCGGCGTCGGTGGAGACGTTCCAGATGCCCGCACGGCCGGCGAGCGACCCCGTGGCGAGGCCGTTCTTGATCGTCGCGTTCGCGTTCCACGGCAGGAGTGCGCCCGTGACCGGGTCGAGGGCGGCCATGCCCCGGGAGGTCGTGCCGTTCACGGTCTCGAAGCGGCCGGCCGCGATGACCTTGGATCCGGAGGCGTTGATCACCATCGAGTCGACCTGCAGGTCGCTCGTCGGCGCCCACGAGAGCACGGCGCCGTTCGTGGCGGAGACGGCCGCCAGGTTCTTGCGCGTGACACCGCCCGCCGCGCCGAGGAGCCCGCCGAAATAGATCGCGTTGTCGGTGGCGACGATGGCGTTCACGTACGAGCCGCCGATCGCCGGCTTCCACGTCGTGAGCAGGGCACCCGTGGCGATGTTGAATGCGGCGACGTTCCACCGCGTCTGCCCGTCGACCTGGTTGAAGGAGCCGCCGACGTAGAGCGTCTTCCCGTCGGGCGAGACGGCGAGCGCCTTGACCGTGCCATTGATAACGGGGGCGAACGAGGTGGCGACGCCGGTGTTGATGTCGTACGCCAGGATGTTGCTGCGCGGCATGAGGTTCGTTCCCTGGCCGGCGCCGGCAGGACGCGCGTTGCTGAAGCTGCCGCCCGCGAAGACGGTGTTCCCCGCGATGACCTGTGCCCACACGATGCCCGAGTCGATCTGAACCGTCGGCAGCGGATCGGCCGACACCGTCGCATCATTGCGCTGCTCGATCGGGGCCGGTCCCGCCGTCGAGACGGCGGAAGCCGGTGCCGCGATCCCCACCACGGCACCCGCGGCGACGACGGCCGAGACCGCCACCCCCGCGATGATCTTGCGCAGATTAAACGCCCCAGCGTTCATTTTGTTTCCCCTCAACCCCGTGAAGCTCTTGTGCCTACACGTCGCCCGTGAAGAGCGCGATCGGCGCGCCCGCGATGTACTCGACGGTGACCTGCAAAGAGTCCCGCTCGTCGGCGGGAAGCCGGAACACGTAGATCCCGGAAGTCGTCTCGCCCGGCTCGACGGCACCGGCGAACGGGCTGTACGGCTCGGACGTCGTCGCCTGCCCGAAGGAGTCCTTCGATCCCGTCACCGAGACCATCGCCGTGCTCAAATCGATCGGCTCATCGGAGCTGTTCTCGACGGTCAGCGTCAGCGCGACGGCCGGGCCGGCGATCTCGCCAGGCGTTTCGGCCGTGACGTCGAGCTGCTCGACCTCGGAGATGGTGACGTTCACTCCGCCCTCGAGCTCAGCGGTTTCGCCCAGCTCCGCCTCCTGCGTCGGGCCCGGATCGACCGGCTCGACAGTCTCCTCGATGGATCCGCCGTTCGGCGCGGGCACGGTCGCACTCGGCGACGGGCCGGAGTTCTGAGTGCCGGGCGTCGGCTCTGCGGGAGTGCAGGCGCTCATCGTGAGCGCGCACAGTGCGGCCCCCGCGACCACCGCGCTCAAACGAATAGAAAGACGCCTCAGCGTCGAACGCTTCCCCACGCTCATCCCCCAGATGTGCATCTCGCCACGCACGCACCCAACGAACGCGACGATCCCAGATTTATCGCGGACACCGGTTCCCGCCGGCGTCTGCGTGTATGTCCCCAGGTTGACTATAACAGCGGATGCCGCATCCCGAACCTCAGGGTTTGCCCAAGGAACCGGAGATCACTGAATCGTGCGGACTGACGGTCGCAGCGGATCGACGACGACGCTCAGGCGGTCCTCGGGACCGAATTGCGTGTGCGCTTCGGTCATGGAGGTCTCCAGGCGCAGCGACGGCCCCGCGAGCTGCTGCGCGATCTCCGGGAAGCTGGAGTAGTGCGGCGCGAGCAGATGCGTGCTGCTCGCGAGCAGGTAGAGGTCCACTACCGACGAGATGAGCGCGGCCTTGGTGTTGTAGCCGCCCTTGTCGCCCAGGGCGACCGTTCCCGGTACAGCGTCGATGACCTCTTGCTGCGCCTGATCGGTGTCGGCGGAGAGGAAGAAGCGGACGCCGGGATGCTCGGCGGCGACCTGCCTCATTCGCTTGATGTACCAGCTGACGGGTGAGTGCTTCAGCGTCTCGGTGTTCGAGACCGCATGGGCGCGCACCATCACCCCGACATATGGCGTGTCTGCGAGGTGGCGAGAGTAGAAGGAACTCACCCTGCCGGCGATCTCGGGCACGGGTGCGAGTTCCTGAAGCTCCTCCCCCCATGATCTCGCCCCCGCCGGCAAGTGCAGCGCGTGGGCGGTGCGGATCTGCCAGACGCGATCCTCGCGCGCAGCGTCCAGCCACTCGAGGTCATGACGACGGTACGGATGCCGCAGCGTCAGGAGTCGCGACCGCAGAGTGCTGATCCGCTTGCGGCCGAACTGCCACAGCTCGTCGAAATCGGCGCCGAAGTCGGGCCCGGTCGGCCAGACGAACGCGAAGTCGCGATCGGAGAAGCGCGCGAGCGAGAGCCCGCCGAGCGTCACGCGGAGCCTGTTGCCCAGCCCGTGCCGCTTCCGGGTGACCGCGATCACAGTTCCGTTGCTCATGAGACCTCCGCGCCGGCGCGTCGGCGTCGGCGAAGGTAGGCCAGGCCCGACATCGTCCCGCGCACGGCGGGCAGGATCGTCCGCGTCGGATGGAGGAGCTGCCGACGGCCGCCGCGCATGAGGATGTGCCAGGCCGCCGGGACGGCGCGCCGTGCCCAGCGGCGTTGGCGACGACGGTCGAGGTGCTGCGCGGCGAACACGAGCCGATTGCGGACGTTGTAGAAGTAGTAGACGGGCGACTTCCCCGCGGTCCGGGTCTCGTCCGCCTGTGTGCCGCCCGCGCTGTGGACCGCGCGCACCGTGTCGTCCACCTTCAGCACGGCGCCGGCCCGGGCGGCGCGCACGGAGAGATCGACATCCTCCCAGTAGAGGAAGTAGTCGTCGTCGAAGCCGCCCAGCTTATCCCACATCGCGCGGCTGATGGCGAAGCACGCTCCGCTCAGCCACATCTCCGAGTCGGGATAGCGCCGGCCCTCGCGGATTCGCCGCACCGACCCCGTGTCGAGGTCGAGCTCCATCTCGGAGGAGAAGTGGCCACCGTCCGGGCGGACGACCAGCGGAGCGACCACGGTGCCGGGGTCGGCGATCACGGCGGCGGCCAGCCTCGAGACACCATCGCCCTCGAGGTAGGCGTCGGGGTTGAGCAGCACGTACGCCGCAGCATCCGATCCTGCCGCGCGTCGGGCCGCGGCGTTCATGCCCGCCCCGAAACCGAGGTTGGTCTCAGGCGTCACCAGCTCCCAGCCCTCCTGCTCCGCGCGCGCGCGGGCGGCCTGGCGCTCGTGCTCGGTGGTGTAGTTGTCGACGACGACCACCAGCGCTCCGTGCGGGAGCGCGGTGCGCCCCAGGTTCTCTGCCACCATCGCGGACGAGCCGTAGCTCACGACCAGCACGGCGGTGCGACCACCGGTCATGGGGTGGCGTTCTCGCGGTCGATCCGAGCCATCTGACGGAACCACGTGATCGCAGCGGCGACGAGGAACGCCGTGCATGCGACGAAGAGCAGCGAGTAGACGCCGAAGAACACGAGAGGCCATCCCCACAGCACGAACGCGAGCATCAGGATGCCGTAGTCGGTCGGCAGCAGGAGGATCGAGCGGAGGATGCCGCCGCCGCCCGTGCTGTGCGCCGAAGCGACGCCCCGCTTGCCCTTGAGCAGGTCGTTGAGGATCATCGCGAAGAACGTCGTGTTGGCGACGATCGTGAACGCGATGGGGACGAGCAGCCACGTCTGCGGGATGTCGGGCGACTTGCTGAGTCCGACCAGGACCGCGAGGTGCAGCGACGAGATCTTCGCTGCGTCGACGAAGTGGTCGAGCCATTCCCCGGCGAGCGAGCCCCCGCCGCGCAGGCGCGCAACTTGACCGTCGGCGGAATCCCATGCGTAGCCCAGAGCGAGGAGCAGCCAGATGACCACTCCGATCACCGGGGAGGCAGGAACGATGGCGATCAGCGCGATCGCCGTGAATGTGAAGACGGCGCTGACCAGCGTGACCTGGTTGGGCGTGAGCCCGATGCGGTACGCCACTGCCGCCAGGAGGCGTCCGACCGGCCGGTTGATGAACACGGAATAGGCAGGTGCGCCGCGAGCCCGTCCCTTCTGGGCGCTCCGAAGTCGTGCGTACGTCTGTGAGATGGATTCCACCCGGGACCTCCCCGAAGATGACGGGCGTCTATGGTGCCAGTATGCCGGTCGAGCGCGCACGCTCGCGTCACCGCTAGATTGGGCGGGGGTGGTGCGGATGCGGCGGATCAGGGTCATGCAGTCGTTCGGCGTACCCCGTCCCACCACGAATCCGTACATCGTCATGCTCCAGGACGCGCTGCGACGGACGCCCGGACTCGAGCACGTGCCCTTCTCGTGGCGCACAGCGATCTTCGGACGCTACGACGTCTTCCACGTGCACTGGGGCGACACCCTTCTGGCCGCCGGGAGCTGGCACACGCGCGCCGGCAAGCGCGCCGCGATGGCCGTGCTGCTCGGCCGCCTCGCCGTCACCAGAACGCCCGTGGTGCGGACGGTCCACAACATCACGCCGCCGGAAGGCTCGCGGGTCGACGTGGCGCTGATGACGGCGCTTGAGGGGCGCACGAAGCTCCGCATCCGGCTGTCTCCCACCACACCCGAGGTCCCGGGGATCCCGTCCGCACTGATTCTGCACGGCCACTACCGCGACTGGTTCGCCCCGATGGCCAAGAACGCGGCCACCCCCGATCGGCTGGCGTACGTCGGCTTGATCAAGCCGTACAAGGGCGTGGAGCAACTGCTCGTCGCCTTCGAAGAGGCGGTCGCCGATCGCGAGCAGCTTCGGCTGACCGTCGCAGGACGGGCCTCCGACCCCGACCTCGGCCGCGCGATCACCGAGTTCGCCGACCGCCTCCCCTCGCTGGAGGCGGATCTGCGCTACCTCTCCGAGGAGGAGTTCGTCTCGATCGTGTCGGCAGCGTCGGCGATCGTGCTGCCCTACCGCCACATGCACAACTCGGGCTCGGCACTCGCGGCGCTGTCGCTCGACCGTCCGATCCTCGTCCCCGACAACGAGACAACCCGGCTGCTGGCCGCGGAGGTCGGGCCCGGGTGGGTCCACTTCTTCGGAGAGGAACTCTCTTCGGAATCGCTGGTCGCCCTCGCGGAGGCCGCGGCCGCCGGCATGGACGGCCGTCCCGATCTCTCCGCCAGAGACTGGGACGATGCCGGCGCAGCGCACGCCGCGGCGTACCGTGACGCGCTCGCCGCCGCCCGACCGCGCCGCAGCGCCCGCTCGAGGCCGGAAGGAACCTGAACCTGATGCTCGTCGTCGTCGCCATTCCGACCTTCAAGCGCCCCGCCGCTCTCGAGAGCGCGCTCTCCTCCGTGACCGCCCAGGCGCGTGAGAGGACTGACGGCCACACGACCGTCCGGGTCCTGGTCATCGACAACGATCCTCTCGCCAGCGCGCGCAACGTCGCGGAGGCCTTCGGCGCGACATACTGCGTCGAGCCCCAGCCGGGGATCGCCGCGGTCCGCAACCGCGCCATCGACGAGGCATCCGATGCGGATGCCGTGATCTTCATCGATGACGACGAAGTGCCCGAGGATTCCTGGCTGCGAAACCTTCTCCGCGCGCACGCCGAGACCGGAGTGCACGCCGTCGCCGGGCGCGTCGTGACGCGTTTCCCTGACGACGTCGAGGAGTGGGTGCGCGCGAGCGGCGCGTTCATCCGCCCGGTGCGCGCCGACCGACAGGCCATGACGGAAGCGGCGACCAACAACCTGCTGCTCGACCTCGCCCTCATCCGGCCGCTCGGTCTGCGGTTCGACGAGCGGTTCGGGCTCACGGGCGGCAGCGACAGCATGTACACCCGCCTGCTCGTCTCGCGTGGGGGGG
The DNA here is from genome assembly GCF_041909575.1 of Microbacterium sp. GTDB lineage: Bacteria > Actinomycetota > Actinomycetes > Actinomycetales > Microbacteriaceae > Microbacterium. The sequence continues at coordinate 72,799 of NZ_JAYRDE010000003.1, forward strand.
TCATCCGGTGGGCGCAGGATGCCGTCGTCGTCGAGCAGGAAGAGGCGTCGCGCTTCACCAGGGCGTGGGTGCTGATGCGCACCTTCCGGTTCGGCAACACCGCCGCGCGAGTGGACATCGCCCTCGCCGGCTCCGCATCGGCGCGGATGCTGGCGCGCGTGAAGATGTGCGTGCGCGGCGGGGCGCGGGTCGCGGGGGGCTCCGTTCGCTGGGTGTGGGGGTCGGTCTCGAGATCGCTGCCGCACCGGGCGAGGGGTCTTCGAACGGCGTACCGCGGTGCGGGGATGATCGCGGCCGCGATCGGCTACGCGCACGACGAGTACGGGCGTCGCCGCTCAGCCGCCTGAGGCGTGATGACGATGGCCCCCGCTCTCGAGGAGCGGGGGCCATCGTCGGTCGTTCGAGGCGCTACCTCACCACTGTGTAGGTGGTCATCGGCAGACCCGTGGCACCCCACACGTTCGCGGTGAGCGCGGGCGCGTTCGCGGCCGGCGCGATAACCGCGCAGTGGCTGTACACACGCTCCGGTCCGAAGACGTTCCCCGAGATCGCCGGCGAGAATGCGCTGGGGGTCGGCGCGATGTTGACCGTGCAGGCACCGCCCTGGAGATAGTTCTCGGCGATCCGAATGCTGCCGAGTCGGGTGCGCGACGTGTCCTGCGAGATCATGATCGCCGCGTTGTGGGCGTCCTCCATGCGGTTGCCCTCGAGGACGATGTTCGTGCCCGCCTGGATCTGCACGGAGTCGTCGTGGGTGGGCGTTCCATCGCGCAGCGGGTCCGAAGACGAGTACGTGCTGTCGTGGAGCCAGGAGTCCCTGACCGTGACGTTGCTGCCCAGGACGCGGATCGGATCGACGACGCGGTGCACGTCGACGCGCAACGCGGTGAAGTTGCTGCCGAAGATGCCGTTCCACGTGGTGTTCTCCACCGCGGCGGCGATCTCCGAGTCGACGATCGTGAAGGGAGCTCCCGACACGACGTTGTTGACCAGGCCCACGGAGCGTGCGGTGGACGTGCCCACGATCTTGGAGTTCTTGATCACCGCACCGGGGGCGTTGACCGTGATGATCCCTCGCACCTCGAGCCCGTCGATCACCGTGTTGGGTTCGTTGATCGTGATGTCGCCGTTGTGAACCCTCAGGACGACGCCCGCGGGCACGCCGGTGTTGGACGCGTCCGGATACCCGCTCGTCGGCGGCGTCGGAGCCGGAGTGGGAGTCGGCGTGGGAGTCGGCGTCGGCGTCGGCGTGGGAGTCGGCGTCGGCGTCGGCGTAGGAGTCGGCGTCGGCGTGGGAGTCGGCGTCGGCGTCGGCGTGGGAGTCGGCGTCGGCTCCGGGGCGGTGGGCGTCGTCGGCTCCGGCGTGGGAGTCGGCGTCGGGGCCGGGGCAGCGGGTGCCGCAGGGGTGGACAGCGTGGCCGAGCGCTGGGTCACATTCGCCGTCATCCCCGGCGTCGACGAGGAGATGTAGAAGCTGTAGTCAGCTCGCCCGGCACTCGTGAGCGGACGGCTCGAATCGGAGTGCCCGAGGGACACCGACGTTCCACCGACGGTCACCTTCCCGCGAAGCACCGTGGTAGTCGAGCCGGAGATGCGGAACGACAGCGCGATGGGCTTGCCCGCTGCGAGCTTGGCGCCGGCCAGCTTTGCGGTGCCGAGCGGAGTGAGCGTCTCGACCCCGCCACTGCGCGTGGACTTCTTGAACGAGACCGCAACAGCACCGGTCGGATAGACGCGCGACTGCAGGACGTAGGCGCCGCCGCTGTTCGAACGGAGCCGAAGCGCCGTGTAGGTTCCGCTGCCCGAGCGCGGGAGCTTTGGAAGGTTGAACGTCATCGACGCCCAGCCCTCCGTGCCGCTGCCACCGATCGAGACGACTTTCGTCGAACCGGGCTTCAGAGTGAGCGTCGTGGTCGCGGTCGCCGCGGTGGAGACGCCGAGGATGCCGCCCGCCGCAAGTGCGACGGCGGTGATGAGGGCTAGAACGCGGGAGTTTCTCTTGGTTTTCTTTTCGAGTTTGCGAAGGGACGATCGAGTATGCACAGGCCACCTGGGGAGTTGTACGCGAGGTTTCGGATCTGCCTGGGGTGCAGACCTCGCGCGTGGTCGGGTCCGGAAAGCGTAACTGAATCGTGACAGTAAACCCAATATCTGAGAGCAATCTCATTGTCAAGCGATTTCCCGGCGCGTCTTCATCGACGTCCCGCGGCCTCGCACGGCTCGGCCGCAACTGACAACGCGGGACCCCGTATCGCGCACCTCTGCCGGTGTGTACGATGCGAGCAAACGGCATCCGATCACCCTGGGGAGGTGCATCGATGCGAACGCATCCGATGTGGCGTGCGCGTGCGGCGGCAACGCTGGGGACCATCGCGCTGAGCTTGGCGCTGGTCATGGCGCCTTCCGTGGCCGAGGCGACCGGCGCGCCGCCGGCGAACCCGGTCCTCGTCGCTCCGGCCAACGGCGGAACGACGGCTCCCGGGTCCTCGCTCAGCGTGCGGGCCAGCGATCCCGACGACGCGTCGCTGCAGGTGACTTTCCACGCCGCGGCGCGAGGAACCGTCGAGCCCGGCGCGGGCGGATCGCCGTTCACTTTCCTCGTCATCCCCGACACGCAGAACTACGTGCTCACGCAGACCAACACACCGCTGCTGCAGTCGCAGCTGCAATGGATCGTCGACAACCGCTCGTCCTTGAACCTCGCCTTCGCCGCGGGGCTCGGCGACATCGTCGACAACCGGATCTCCGACGCCCAGTGGGGTCGCGTGACCACGAGCATGGCGATCCTCGACAACGCGGGCATCCCGCACTCCGTGATCCCCGGCAACCACGACTTCGATCTCACGACCGGCGACTTCTCGAAGTACAACCAGTACTTCCCGGTGAGCCGCTACCGCGACGCCTCGTGGAACTCGGCGAACGCCTCGTACGGCGGCTACTACGGCCAGAACCAGTTCGGTCCCGACGCCGCCGACCGCCAGAACATGAACAACTACGCCCTGTTCCAGGCAGGTGGCATGAAGTTCCTGACCGTGAACCTCGAGCTGAACCCGCCGGACGACGTGCTCGCCTGGGCGCAGCGCGTGCTCGATGCCCACCCTGACCGCCGCGCGATCGTGAGCACGCACAGCTACCTCAACGTCCTGGGAGCGCTCAGCGGCCAGCAGCTGCGGACGGATGTCGCCGGCAACAGCGGTGCGCAGATCTGGCAGAAGCTGATCCGGCCCAACTGCAACATCTTCCTCGTGGTGAACGGCCACTTCACCGACGGACTGGACGGCGAGGCGAACCGCACCGACCTGAACGACTGCGGCACCGCCGTCCAGTCGGCGCTCAGCGACTACCAGGGGCGGCCCAACGGCGGCGACGGCTGGCTGCGGTGGTACACCTTCACGCCTTCGGCGGGCACGGTCGCGGCAACGACCTACTCGCCGACGCTGAACCAGTACGAGACCGACGCGGACAGCGCATTCACCTGGAACTACGACATGACCCCGCCGGCGGATCTGCCGGTGGTGGGTCAGCAGAACGTGTCCGCCGGCGGCGTCGCGTCGACCCCCGTTCCCGACGTCCCGGCGGGCACCGTGCTGGACTGGTATGCCACGGTCAGCGACGGCACGAGCGTCACGCGGGGTCCGACATGGTCGACCACGGTGCAGCCGCCCGCGTCGACGCCGCTCGCCGCCGACACCTTCACCCGCTCGGCGACAGCCGGCTGGGGCACCGCCGAGACCGGTGGCGCATGGACCGTCAACTCGACCACGAAGCTGTCGGTGACCGGCGGCGTCGGGCGCATCTCCTCCAACGCCGGATCGACGCTCACGGCCACTCTGCCGACGATGGACGCGACAGCGGTGGATGCGCGGGCGACGGTCGCTTTCGACCGGGTGCCCGACCGGGCGCTCACCTTCACAACGGCGGCGCGGCAGGTCGGCTCCAGCGCCTATGCGGCGCGGGTGGTGACGAACCCGAACGGCACGTTCACGCTCCACGCCATGCGCGACGGCACGGCCCTCGCCGGGGGCACCGTCGCCGGATCGACGCTGACGCCGGGGGCGAAGCTGCGCATCCGCATCCAGGTCGAGGGCACGAGCCCGACGACGATCCGGGCGCGGGCCTGGCTGGACGGCGCCGCGGAGCCGACGTCGTGGACCGCCACCGCCACCGATTCCACGGCGGCGCTCCAGCAGCCCGGTGGTCTGCGATTCACGAGCTACCTCAGTTCGTCGGCGACGAACGGACCCGTCATCGTCTCCGTCGACGACCTCTCCGTGACGCGCCTCGGCACCGCACCACCGCCGCAGAACGTCGCGCCCACGGCCGACTTCACGTGGCAGGCCGACGGCCTCACCGTGACCGCGAACTCGTCCGGCTCCACCGACACCGACGGCACCATCACCGCACGCGCCTGGTCGTTCGCCGGCACACCCGCGACCGGAACCACCGCCACG